>VGAV01000300.1 GCA_016870695.1 Actinomycetota bacterium
GGCGGGCCGCCGCCGGCGTTGAGCCGCGCGACGGCCACCCCCGCGGAGGAGTGAGTAGGGCGGGTGGGACTTGAACCCACGATCGTCGGGTTATGAGCCCGCTGCCTTGACCAGCTTGGCCACCGCCCCCAGCGACGACGAGCCTACCGTCACGACACCGTCCGCTCGACGCGCCGCGCGTGACGGGCGGACGTCACTTCACCCGCGGGGGTGCGACCTTGCCGTCGGCGGTGATCTGCGGGTGATGCCGCGTCAGCTGGATCACGCCCCACGTGGCGATGGCCCCGGCGATTGCGAATCCGATGAGGGCCCAGGCGGGAGCGGTGGATGCCTCCCCGAGCACCGTCAGACCGATGAGCACGGCGACGATCGGGTCGATCACGGTCAGACCCGCGATGACGAGATCGGGCGGGCCGGCCGAGTAGGCCGTCTGGACGAAGTACCCCCCGACGAGGGCGGCCGCGATGAGCGCCACCGCGCAGATCAGCGACAGCCAGCCGAAGTCGCCGGTCTGGATGCGGCTGATGACGACCTTCGTGAGCGTCGCGACGAAGCCGTAGATCACGCCGGCGGCCATGATGTAGAACAGCGCGGGCGCCCGGCGGCGGAGCAGGATCCACACGACGCCGAAGACGACGACGACCGCGGCGAGGACGCTGAGGATGGTCGTCAGAGCGGCATCGGTCACCTCGTGCTCGGTGGCGAAGAACGCCGCGATGGTGACGAAGATGAAGATGCCGCCCACGCAGGCCGCGATCGCCACGAGCGACCGGCGGTTCGGCTTGTGATGCGTGACGCGCGCGTTGAGGATCGTGGTGATCACGAGGGCGATGGCCCCCAGCGGCTGCACGAGGATCAGCGGCGCCACGGACAGCGCGGCGAGCTGGAAGACGACGGCGAGGCCGAGCATGATCGCCCCGGCCACCCAGGACGGGCGGGTGAGGAGCTTCTTCAGCTGCGAACGGGAGAGCCCGCCGGTGGTCTTGCCGGAGAGGCGCTCGACCTTCTGCACGCCGCGGTGCTGGTACTGGGCACCGAAGGACATCAGCACGGCCCCGAGCAGGGCCAGCGGGATCCCGAGCAGGATGCGCGGGTCGCGGAAGATGCCGACGAGCTCGTCGATTCCGTCGGTCAGAGAGACGTCGAGCGGGAGCACCCTCCGACACTAGCCGCAGGTCCGCTGGATAGGCTGGAGACGTGGCCGTACTCCCGATCCGCATCATGGGCGACCCCGTGCTGCACGCCCCCGCCTCCCCCGTCGACGAGATCACCGACGACATCCGCACGCTCGTCGCCGACATGTTCGAGACGATGGATGCCGCTCCTGGCGTCGGTCTCGCCGCGCCCCAGGTCGGTGTCGGTCTGCGGATCTTCACCTACACGTACGAGGACGACGACGGTCGGCCGTGGCGCGGCGTCGTCATCAATCCGCAGCTGTGGATCCGCCCGTTGGAGCCCGGCTACCCCGATCCAGACGAAGAGTCGGAGGGGTGCCTGTCGTTCCCGGGCGAGCGGTTCCCCCTGCGCCGATCCGAAACGGCCCTCCTGACGGGTACGGACCTGGACGGCGAGCCGGTGCGCATCGAGGTGTCGGGGTGGCGTGCCCGCATCCTCCAGCACGAGTTCGACCACCTCGATGGCGTCCTCTACGTCGACCGGCTCGACGAGGAGGACAGCCGCGTGGTGGCGAAGATCGCGCGCAAGCGCAAGTGGGGCAAGCCCGGCGCCTCCTGGATGCCGGGCGTCGACGACATCGACGCCTGACCGGTCAGCGCCGGTACGCGTCGACCAGCAGCGCTCCGCGCGCCGCGACGAGGGCGGCATCCACGCGGTCCAGGGTCGCGCGGTTCCACCCGGACGCCTCCACGTCGAACGGGCCGAGCGCGGTCAGGTTGCCGGTGCGCACCCGCACCACCTCCCACCCGGCGCCGCGCAGCGCCCTGTCCTTGCGGCGGTCGGACGCCTCGCGATCGCCCACGTGCTCGAGCCCGTGCCGGCCGGTGCTGTCGAACTCGATCGCCACGCGCAGGTCGGCGACGACGATGTCGGGCCACACCTCGGTGTGCTGGAAGAACGGGCGCGCCACTGTCACGGCGTTCGCCGCGATGTCGAACGAGAATCGCGCGGAGAGATCCGCCCGCATGCGCGCCTCCACCGCCGATGCGGGCTTCGGCGCGCAGGTCGAGACGAAGGGGCTGCCCGGTGGAAGCGGGGGTGTCTTGCGGCAGAGGGTCGATGTCGGCCGGACGCGTCGCGGCGGCACCGGGGTGCCCGGCTCCGTCGCCGGCCGGATGCGGGGCGGAGCCGCCAGCAGCGTGCAGTCGGGGCACCACGCGCTGCGTCGCCGCTCCCGCCCCGGGCGCGTGCGCTGCTCGCTGGGCGTCGCGACGAAATGGTGGCCCGCGTCGCACTCCCACAGCAGCAGCACATCCGCGGCGGGCGGGATCTGGGTCAGGGTGATGCCGGCGTTGAGCTCGGGGTGATACTGACGGACCAGCGCGGGAAAGGACGCCCAGGCGTCCCGGTAGGTGCCGATCTCGTACGGCACCTCGACCTGCTTGGACCATTGACGGCGCGCCCACCACGCCTGCACTCTCTCGGCCATGCGGGGAGCGTACGGGCACCCGCCGACATCACCCCGCGGCGGCGAAGCTGTGCAGGCCGAGGTCCTCGCTGAGGGCGCGGCTCACCTCGTGGCCCCGCACGCTCGTGCCCTGCGCGTCCAGCGGCGGGCTGACGACGGCCGCCCCGAGCCGCTTGGGCGCGGACAGCACGATCGCGCCGGAGACGCTGGACTTGGCGGGCACGCCGACCGCGCGCATCCACCGGCCCGAGCCGTCGTAGACGCCGCAGGTCGCCATGACGGACACGACGTCGCGGGCGACCGCGGCAGGGACCACCTGCTCCCCGGTCAGGGGGTTCCGTCCGCCGAGGGCCAGCGTGGCCCCCATCACCGCGAGCATCCGCGCGTCGACGAGCGTCGCGCAGGCGCGGGCGTAGACGGCGACGGCGTCGTCCGCGGAGACCGACATCGTCCCCTCCGCGCGCATGAGGTGGGCGAGTGCGTGGTTGCGGTCGCCGAGGAGGTGCTCGTTGTGGGCGACGTCCTCGTCCACGTCCAGGGGGACGCCGGCGAAACCCGCCAGCCCGCGGGCGATGCGCTCCTGCCGTGCGGCGACGTCCCCACCGGTGACGAGCGAGGCCGTGAGCAGGGCGCCGGCGTTGACCATGGGGTTCGGCGGACGGCCGGTCCCGCTCTCGAGCTTGATCGCATCGAACGACTCTCCCGTCGGCTCGATGCCCACGCGGCCGAGCGCCTCTCCGTCGGTGTCGACGAGAGCCAACGCGAACAGGAACGGCTTGACCGCGGACTGGATGCTGAACGCCACGTCCGCCTGCGCCGACGCCCTGACCTCCCCGTCGGGCAGGGCGAGCGCGATCCCGCACAGATCGGGGTCGGCGTCGGCCAGCTGCGGGATGCTGTCGTCCACCTCGCCCCGGCGGTCGTCGAGAACCGTGGTCCGGAGAGCATCGAGGTCGATGTCGTGGGGGGTGGCATCCATTCCCCCACCCTCTCAGGCCAGGGTCCGGTAGCGGCCGGGGTGGCGGAGACGGCGGAGGGATGCCACGGAGCCGGGCGTCGACGGAGGCGGCGTCGAGCCCGCGGGTCTTCGCCGACGACGGCCGAGCTCTTCGCGTCGCGCGCAAGATGGCTAGGCTCAGCGCGCCAGACTCGCCTCCCCGCGGCCTCGATTGTTAGGTTGGAGAGTAACCGACCGGACGGAGAGCGCCATGTTTCGGAGTCGACCGATGCTCGAGGACTGGCTCGAGGAGTACGCCGAGCTGATGCCCGAGGGGGCTATGGCGCGGGTCGCGACGCCGGACGAGGCTGACGG
>VGAV01000301.1 GCA_016870695.1 Actinomycetota bacterium
CCGGGTGGTCCAGGTCGGGAGCGATGCTCGACACGATCGGCACGCGTCCGGCGGCGAGATGGTCGAGCACCGGCTGCGGGTCGACGGTCACCACGTCGCCGACGCGACCGAGGTCGTGCTCGACCCCGTCGACGACGACACCACGGCGGCGGCCGCCGAAGAGACCGGCGTCCTCTCCGCTCAGGCCCGTCGCCAGGGGTCCGTGCGCATTCACCTTCGCGACCAGCTGCGGATTGATCTGACCGGTGAGGACCATGCGCACGACGCCGATGGCCTCGGTCGAGGTGACCCGGTACCCGCCCCGGAACTCGCTGGGGATGTCCAGCCGGTCGAGCATGGACGAGATCTGCGGGCCGCCGCCGTGGACGACCACGGGCTTCACCCCGACGTACCGGAGGTAGGCGATGTCGGCGGCGAAGGCGTCCTGCAGCTCGTCGCTGACCATAGCGTTGCCGCCGTACTTCACCACCACGACCTGGTCGCGGTACTTGCGCACCCACGGCAGCGACTCGACGAGAGTCACCGCCCGCTCGCTCGCGGCGGTGGGATCGGTGTCCTGAAGGTCGACGTGGGTCATGAGGAGTAGGCGCTGTTCTCGTGAACGTAGTCGTGCGTGAGGTCGTTGGTGCGGATGGTCGCCGCGGCGTCGCCGACGCGCAGGTCGATGACGAGGTCGGTCGCCCGCGGGGTCAGGTCGACGTCCTCGCGGGGCCGATCCGGGCCGCCGGCGGTGCACACGCGGACGCCGTTCATCCACACGTCCACGTCGTATGGGTCGAAGGCGGCGTCCGTGGTGCCGATCGCGGCGAGCACGCGGCCCCAGTTCGGGTCGTTGCCGAAGATCGCGGCCTTGAAGAGGTTGTTCCGGGCGACCGAGCGGCCCACCTCGACGGCGTCGTCCTCGGTCGCGGCGTTCACCACGCGGATCGTGATGTCGTGGCTCGCGCCCTCCGCGTCGCCCTGCAGCTGGGCGGCCAGGCCGTCGCACACCGAGATGAGCGCGGCGGTGAAGAGCTCGGGATCGACCTGGATGCCACTGGCCCCGCTCACGAGGAGGGTGACCTGATCGTTGGTCGACATGCAGCCGTCGGAGTCGAGTCGATCGAAGCTGACGCGCGTTGCCGCGCGCAACGCGGCATCGGCCTGGGCGGCATCCATCACGACGTCCGTGGTGAGGACGACGAGCATCGTCGCCAGCCCCGGGGCGAGCATGCCGGCGCCCTTTGCCATGCCGCCGATGCTCCAGCCGTCGCCGGCGTGGACGACGCGCTTGGGGCGGGAGTCCGTCGTCATGATGGCCAGCGAGGCGTCCTCCCCGCCGTCCGCGGACAGCTGGGCGACGCCCTTCTCGACGCCGTCGAGCACCTTGGCGCGGAAGACCTCGTCGCCCGTGCCGATGAGACCCGTCGAGCACACCACGACGTCCCCCGCGCCGACGCCGAGGAGATCGGCGGCGCGCTCGGCCGTCTGATGCGTGGTCTGGAACCCGAAGCTGCCCGTGAAGCAGTTGGCGCCGCCCGAGTTCAGGACGACCGCCTCGACCACGCCGTCGCGGACGACCCGCTCCGACCACAGGATCGGGTTCGCCTTCGCGCGGTTGGAGGTGAACACCGCGGCGCCGACCTTGAGCGGCCCGCGGTTGACGACGACCGCGACGTCGCGCGCACCCGTCGACTTCAGCCCGACGGCGACCCCGGCCGCTTCGAATCCTGCGGGGGCGGTGACGCTCACGGGGCGACTCCATTCACGGGGAGGGCGGTGGTCTCGGCGAGGCCGAGCGCGATGTTCATCGATTGGACGGCGGCGCCGGCGGTGCCCTTGACGAGATTGTCGACGGCGGCGACGACGACCACGCGGTTCGCCGCGCGGTCGATCGCGACTCCCATCAGCGCGGTGTTCGCGCCGAGGACGTCCGCCGTGCGCGGGAACTGCCCCTCCGGGAGCACGTGCACGAACGGCTCGTCCGCGTAGGCGGCCTCCCAGGCCTCCCGGATCTGCTCGTCGGTCGCCCCGGGCCGGATGGGCGCGCTGGAGGTCGCCAGGATCCCGCGCGCCATCGGCACGAGCACGGGGGTGAAGGAGATCCGGATGCCGTCGGCCTCGGCCCCCGCCGCCGCGAGAGCCTGGCAGATCTCCGGGATGTGGCGATGTGTACCGCCGACGGCATATGGGTTCGCAGTCCCCAGGATCTCGCTCGCGAGGAGGTTCGTCTTCGCGGCCTTTCCCGCCCCGCTGGGGCCGACGGCCAGGACCGAGACGATGTCTCCCGGGTCGATGACTCCCGCGGCGACGCCCGGGGCGAGGCTGAGCGACACGGTGGACGCGTTGCACCCGGGGGCCGCGATGCGCGACGCCCCGCGGAGCAGCTCGCGCTGCTTCGTGGATCCCGCCGGCAGCTCGGGGACCCCGTACGCCCATGGCTCCGCGTGGTCCCCGCCGTAGAACGCCGCCCAGTCCGCGGACGAGGTGAGCCGGTGGTCTGCGCCGGCGTCGATCACGAGGGCCGTGTCGACGAGCGCGTCGGTGTACTGCGCCGACTGGCCGTGCGGCAGGGCGAGGAAGACCACGTCGTGGTCCGCCAGGGCCTCCGGCGTGGTGGCCTCGAGCTGCAGGTGCGCGAGCGAGCGCAGGTGCGGCTGATGCGCGATGAGCGGCTGACCGGCATTCGAGTGCGCGGTGACCGTGCGGATCTCGACATCGGGATGGTCGGCGAGGAGGCGGAGGATCTCGCCGCCCGCATAGCCGGAAGCGCCGGAGACGGCGACCGAGAGGGTCATGTTTCCACCTTAGGAGTCGGGGCTGTGGCTGAACTCAGCGTGAACCGGGGCGGCGACGCCCGTATGCCCCACCTGCGGCGGGTTACGAGGTCGCCGAGACTCGGCGTGCGACCCGACGTCGACGCACGGCAACGGTGCTCACGGAGAGCCCCTCGCTGCGGGTGACGATCGACGACATGGGCCGAGGTTATCCGCCCGCGAGGAGGCTCCGCAAATCACGGGGCGTGTCGCCGGAGTCCGACCAATGCTCAAGATTGGCGCAGGAAACCCCCATGTCCCCCAAATGGGGGACACGATATGCCTATGCTGGAGACCTGCCCTCATCGCCGGGCACTTCCGACTGCCCCCCTTATCCGGCGATGAGGGCAGATTCATGCCCGCGTCGGTCTGCGCTCCGGGGTGAGATCGGCCGGTGCGCCGGCGCGCCGGTCGGGCGAGGTGCTGCGGCGGCGGTCGTGTCCCCCGCGCTCGTCCACGCGAACGATCCGCACTCGTCCGCAAATCCGCGCGAGTCACGCGCGGGAGCGCGCGATCGTCGCAAATCCGCGATGCCGATGTCAAGTGTCCCGGGCTGTTCAGGCCGTCTGCCTACTTTCTTCATCACGGTGCATCTAGGGGGGCCTAGACAACCGGGGGAAACCAGTGCTCCGCACTACACATCGCGATGCGCGCAGTCAGGGACCGCGCGGCATCCTGTTCCGAACCTTCGCCATCGTGGCGCTGGGTTCGTTGGCCGCTTTCGGCGCGCCGCTGAGCGCGTCGGCCACGACGGACGCGGTCGCCGAGAACACGACGCAGACGTCGACCGACGGCGGCCACACGGACGGTACGACCGACGGCCACACGGGCGGGTCCTCTGACGGCGGGCACAGCGACGGGTCCACCGACGGCAGCAGCCACGACGGGGCCACGGACGGCACGAGCCACGACGGGACCACGGACGGCAGCCACTCCGACGGCACCAGCCACGACGGGGCCACGGACGGCAGCAGCCACACCGACGGCACCAGCCACGACGGCACCACCGACGGCAGCCACACCGACGGCTCGACCGAGGCCAAGGACTCCACCGAGTCCAAGGACAGCCACGACGGCTCCACCGACGC
>VGAV01000302.1 GCA_016870695.1 Actinomycetota bacterium
GAGGCCGCCACGGCGAAGGCGAGCGCGACCAGGAACGCGACGTTCTGTCCCTGCACGCCGATACCGCCGACGATGGCCAGCACGCCGATGACGATGACCGTCCGACGGGCGACCTTGACCTCGCCATCCGGCGGGACGTCACCCTTCTTGACCACGTTGGCGTAGATGTCGTGGGCGAACGACGCCGCCGCCGTGATGGTCAGACCCGCCACGACCGCCAGGATCGTCGCGAACGCCACCGCCGAGATGAAGCCGAGCAGGATCGGCCCGCCGAGCGCGAGGGCCAGCAGCGGCGCGGCCGCGTTCACTCCGCCGGGTGCGGCGAGGATCGTCTCCGCCCCCACGAGCGCGCCGGCGCCGTAGCCCAGGACGAGGGTGAGGATGTAGAACAGCCCGATCAGCCAGATGGCCCACACCACCGAGCGCCGGGCCTCCTTAGCCGTCGGCACGGTGTAGAAGCGCATCAGCACGTGCGGGAGCCCCGCGGTGCCGAGCACGAGGGCCAGGGCGAGCGAGAGGAAGTCCCACGGGTTCGTGCCGTACTGCAGGCCCGGTCCGAGGATCGCCTCTCCCTTGGGCGAGGCCGCGACCGCGCTCTCGAGCAGGGTGTTCAGGTTGAACCCGTTAATCGCGAGCACCCAGATCGTCATGACCAGGGCGCCGCCGATGAGCAGGAACGCCTTGACGATCTGCACCCAGGTCGTGCCCTTCATCCCCCCGATGAGCACGTAGACGATCATCAGGACGCCGACGACGGCGACGACGATCGACTGCCCGACCCGCTCGGTGATGCCGAGCAGCAGCGAGACCAGACCGCCGGCACCGGCCATCTGGGCCAGCAGGTAGAAGAAGCACACGGCGAGGGTGGTGATGGCCGCCGCCATCCGCACCGGTCGCTCCTGCAGGCGGAACGACAGCACGTCCGCCATCGTGAACTTGCCGGTGTTTCGCATCAGCTCGGCGACGAGCAGCAGGGCGACCAGCCAGGCCACCAGGAATCCGACGGAGTAGAGGAACCCGTCGTAGCCGTTGATCGCGATCGCGCCGCAGATGCCGAGGAAGGACGCGGCCGACAGGTAGTCGCCCGCGATGGCGAAGCCGTTCTGCGGACCGGTGAAGGACCGGCCGGCGGCGTAATAGTCGGCCGCCGTCTTGCTGTTGCGGCTGGCCCGGATGACGATGAACAGCGTCACCGCCACGAACGCCCCGAAGATCGAGATGTTCAGGACGGGGTTGTTCTCCACCGTCTGGACGGCGGCGTGCACGGAGCCGAATACCTCGTTCATGCCTCACCCCTCTCGGAGCGCTCCAGGTCGGTGCGCATCTGCTCGGCCAGCGGGTCCAGCCGGCGGTTGGCGTACGCGACGTAGCCCATGGTGATGGCGAACGTCGTGACGAACTGGCCGAGACCGATGAGCAGGCCCACCGTGATGGCCCCCGACACCGGCTGCGCCATGAACCCCGGCGCGAACGACGACAGCAGCACGTAAGCGAAGTACCAGACGAGGAAGGCGACCGCGAACGGGAACACGAAGCTGCGCTGACGCCTCTTCAGCTCCCGGAACGGCGCGGACTCCTCGACCGCGATGTAGTCGATGGCACCCTTCGGGGAACCGTCGATCCGACTGTCCGTCATGTGGCCTCCTTGCCTCATGAATCCCCGGCGCCGCACTGCACCGGAGGGGGATATGACCGGGTGGGCCGTGGCATCCCCGGTGGTATGGTCGACGCTACGAAAGGCGGCGACGGAGCCGTCACCCCCGGAAGTAGGTACTGCGTGCAGGCCCCCGCCACCGTTGCCGATGACGCCTCCCTCGTCGCGACCGCCGTGGTCGAGCTCGCCCGTCGCACGCACTTCCCCGTCGCCTTCGGCGGCCTGGAGCACAACGGGGCCGTCCACGTCTCCTCGATCGTCGGCGCGCGCACGCGCAGCATCGAGGGCCTCGTCGTCCACGCGGAGCGCGGTCTCGGCGGAAGGGCGCTCGTCGAACGACGCCCCCGGCTGACGCTCGACTACCGCACGGCCCGGTCCATCACCCACGACTACGACCGCGCCATCCTCGGCGAGGGCATCGCGACGCTCTTCGCCGTCCCCGTGCTCGTCGGCGGGGCCGCCCGCGGCGTGCTGTACTGCGGCTCCTGGGCCCAGGCGCCCCTCGGCGAGCGCGAGGCGCGTCCGGCCTTCGACGTGGCCGGCGAGCTCGGCACCGAGCTGCGGGTGCGGGCCGAGGTCCAGCGGCGGATGTCGGCCCTGCCGTCCGCGGACGACGGCATCGGCCCCGCCGCCCGCGAGGAGATCCGGCAGAGCTACGCCCAGCTCCGCAGCATCGCCGCGACGGTCGGCGACGGCGACGTGCGCCGGCGGCTGGAGGAGCTCGAGGCGCGCCTGGCCGCCCTGTCGGGCGACGCCCCCGAGGTCCGGGACGCCCCCGACGTGCACCTCTCCCGTCGCGAGATCGACGTGCTCGCGTGCGCGGCCGTCGGCTCGACGAACGGCGAGATCGGCGAGGCCCTGCACCTGCGCGAGACGACGGTCAAGTCCTATCTCGCCTCGGCGATGGCGAAACTGGACGCATCGACGCGTCACGCCGCCGTCGCCCGCGCGCGCCGCGCGGGGCTGCTGCCCTGAGCCGGCTGCGTCCTCCGTGAGAGAACGCTGGCAATGACGCCCTCAGGTTGACCCTCCGTCCCGATCTCGGAATCGTGGCTGGCTCCTGACGTCGACACAGAAGGAGAGTCGCCATGCTGACACTCACGGAAGAGGCCACCAGCGCCGTCAAGACGATCACCGCCCAGTTCCCGGATGCCGCCCAGGGCGGCGTCCGTATCGAGGGAGCGGGCTCCCCCGACTCGCAGTTCCGGCTGTCCGTCGTGGCCGAGCCGGAGCCCGCCGACGCGGTCGTGGAGAACCAGGGCGCCCGCGTGTTCCTGGACACGGATGCCGCCGAGGTCCTCGACGACCGCGTCCTCGACGCGCAGCTCGACGGGCAGGGCGGCGTGCAGTTCGCCGTCACCGAGCAGGCCTGAGCGCCGCACGGTCCTCACGATGCCCCGGCCGCGTGCCGGGGCATCGTCGTGTCCGGGTCTTCCCGGCTCGTCGCACGCCGTTTGTTCACCTCCGTGCCGGATGCTGGGAGCGAGCCCGCTCGGACGCCCCGGCGTCCCCGACCCGGAGGACCACGTGCCCGCCGCATCCGCCCGTCGCCGCGCCCTCGCGTTGCTGGCGGTGGTGGTCGCCTCGGTGCTGACGGCGACGCCGGCGACCGCGGCGACCGGTTCCGGCGCGGCCCGACCCGGCGTCCCGACCTTCGACCCGCGCCCGCAGGACGCCGCGGAACCAGGAGCCCCCGGCATCCAGGATTCCGCCCAGCTCGCGCCCGTCGTGCGGGCCGGCGACCGCGTGCTGTTCGTCGGCAACAGCTTCACGCAGGGGTTCGAGGAGCCGACCGTGTCGTACGGCAGCGGCACCGTCGACGATCTGAACGACAGCGGCACCGGCGGGGTGCCGGGCATCGTGTCGCGGCTGTCCGCCGATCTCGGCGTGCCGCTGGACATCAGCCTCGAGGCCGTCGGCGGGCAGTCGCTCCAGTGGCACCTGGAGAACCGGCCGCACGTCTTCGACGACCCCTGGGACGCCGTCGTCGCCCAGGAGTTCAGCCTGTCCGCGCTCCCTGCCGCGCACGGCGGGTCGAGCGCGTCGTTCCATGCCGCGGCCCGGACGATGCACGATCGGGTCCGCGCCGCCTCGTCGGCCACCCGGACGGTGCTGTTCGAGACGTGGGCGTCACCGACGAGCGTCCGCCTGCAGGGGTACGGGGAGGGTCCGTCGGCCCTCCGGGCGATGCAGGACGACCTC
>VGAV01000303.1 GCA_016870695.1 Actinomycetota bacterium
CGTGACCGGCTCGCTCATCCAGTGGCTGCGCGACCAGCTCGGCATCATCTCTTCCGCCCCCGAGGTGGAGGCGCTGGCCTCGGGCGTGGACGACAACGGCGGCGTCTACTTCGTCCCGGCCTTCTCCGGCCTCTTCGCCCCGTACTGGCGTCCCGACGCCCGCGGCGCGATCGTCGGCATGACCCGCTACGTCAACCGGGGTCACATCGCCCGCGCCGCCCTCGAGGCGACCGCGTTCCAGTCGCGCGAGGTCCTCGACGCGGTCAACGCCGACTCGGGCGTCGACCTGGCCGAGCTCAAGGTGGACGGCGGCATGACCGCCAACGATGCGCTCATGCAGTTCCAGGCCGACATCCTCGGCGTCCCCGTCGTCCGTCCGGTCGTCGCCGAGACCACCGCGCTGGGCGCCGCCTACGCGGCGGGCCTCGCCGTGGGCTTCTGGGACAACCTCGACGACCTGCGGTCGAACTGGCAGGAGGACAAGCGCTGGGAGCCGAACATGGACGGCGACGAGCGCGAGCGCGAGCTGCGCCTGTGGAAGAAGGCCGTCACCAAGTCCATGGACTGGATCGACGACGACGTGCGCTGAACGCACCGTCCGCAACAAGACCCCCGTCGACCTCGGTCGGCGGGGGTCTCGTCGTCAGCGGCGTCAGGCCGCGACGACCTCCGGCTCGTGGAGCACCGGGAAGTTGACCGAGTTCGCGATGAAGCACCATTCGCGCGCCTGGCGGTGCGCGGCGCGGGCGGCCTCGACCATCGACTCCTCGGCGACGACGACGCGCGGGCGCAGCGTCACCTCGGTGAACGCACCCCCGCCCGTGCCGTCCTCGACGAGGGTGCCGCTCGCGTCGTCCTCGTAGCCCACGACGACGACACCCACCTTCACGCACGCGTACAGGTACGACAGCAGATGGCACTCGCTGAGGGCGCCCAGCAGCAACTCCTCCGGGTTCCACTTCGCGGGGTCGCCGCGGAACGGGGTGTCCGCGGACGCCTCCAGCAGCGGCTTGCCGTCGACCTCCAGCGACACCGACCTGTCGTAGTCGCGGTACCCAGTCGTCCCGGCTCCGCGATCGCCGGTCCACGTCGCCCGCAGGCGGTACTGGTGCTCACCGTTCATGCAGCCAGTCTCGCACCGTCGCCGATGCCGGGGCGCGTCCCGTCCGCGGTACCGCCGCCCGCGGGCGGCAGACGGTGGCATCCCCCGCCCCTTCCGGCACGACGCGCGAGACCCGCACGCGGACCGGTCGGAGACCTCGCGCCCGATACGATGGAGGGATGCCTGTCGCCCCTCTAGATGCCGCCGAACTCGCCGTCGTGGAGCGGAACGGCTTCGTCGAGTCACGCCATCTCGGCGTCGCGGTCGTGCTCCGTCCCGACGGGTCCGAGCTGCTGACCCTCGGCGACGCCGGAGCCCCGTTCCTCCCCCGCTCGAGCATGAAGCCGTTGCAGGCACTGGCCTGCCTGTCCGCGGGCGCCGACCTGTCGGGCGAGCGCCTCGCCCTGGCCATGGCCAGCCACGCCGGCACCGATCGGCATGCCGAGGTGGCCCGCGGCATCCTGGAGTCGGCCGGCCTGACCGAGGACGCCCTCGGCTGCCCCGCCGCGTGGCCGAGCGACACCCGGACGCGCGACGAGCTCGTGCGCGACCACGGCGTGCCCTCGCCGCTGCGGATGAACTGCTCCGGCAAGCACGCCGCCATGCTGCTCACCTGCGTCGCCAACGGATGGTCGACGGCCGACTACCTCGACCCGCAGCACCCGCTGCAGGCGCACATCCGCGAGGTCATCGAGCGCCTCGTGGGCGAGCGGCTCACGACCACCGCGATCGACGGCTGCGGCGCCCCCGTGTACACGATGAGCCTCACGGGACTCGCCCGGGCCATCCAGCGCATCGCGACCTCGTCGGAGCGCTCCCCCTTCGCCCTGCACCGCAGCGCCGGGGCGCTCGTGCGCGCGGTGCGCGAGAACCCGTGGACCATCGACGGCCCCGGTCGCGGCGACACGATCGTCATCGAGCGCCTCAACGTCTTCTCGAAGATGGGGGCCGAGGGGGTCCAGGTCATGACCGCCCCGGACGGCACGACCGTCGCCCTCAAGATGCTCGACGGCAGCAACCGGGCCGCGCACGCCGTGGCCTTGCGCCTGCTCGAGAAGGCGGGCGCGCTCACCCCGGCCGCGGTCGCCGACACCCTCTCCGCGCTCCCCCTCACCATCTCGGGCGGCGGGCGCGAGGTGGGCGTGATCCGCGCGACGGTCTGACCCGGCACAGGCCCGCGGCGTCATTCCGGGAGCGTGGATGCCACCGCGTGGCATCCGTCCCCCTCCTCCGGGGTGGCGACGCTCTCATATGCCGCCGTCGACCGAGCGCGGGTAGGCGATCGGCTCGTCCGGGACGAGCACCTCGGTGTCGCGGTTCAGGCTCTCGCCGCGGAAGAACGGGCGGGACCCCGGCATGGCGAACCACAGCAGCATGAGCAGCACGCCGACCGCGAGGGCGCCGATGCCCACGACGAAGGTGCCGCCGACGCCGAGCAGCACCGTGTAGCCGTAGTCGACATCGAACATGTCGATGGCCGACTGCACGAAAGCGAACGTCAGTATGAGCGCACCCAGGAGGGGCAGGATGCCGCGGGTGACGAGGTTCCGGCCCGAGGCGAACAGGTCGCGGCGGAAGTACCAGACGCAGGCGTAGCCGGTGATGGCGTAGTAGAACGCGATCGCGAGACCCAGCGACAGGATGGAGTCCTGGAGGATGTTGTCGCTGATCAGCGTCATGACGATGTAGAACAGGCTCGCGACGACGCCCATCACCACCGTCGAGAACGACGGGGTGCGGTACCGGGGGTGGACGGCCTGGAACCGGGCGGGCAGCGCCTTGTACGCCGCCATCGCGAGCGTGCCTCGCGCGGTGGGGAGGATGGTCGTCTGCGTCGACGAGACGGCCGAGATGAGCACGGCCACGACGAGGAGCCAGGCGAAGGGGCCGAAGACCCCGTCCTTGAGGGCGAGGAAGACGTCGTCGGCGTTGTCGAGGTTGGCCAGTCCGACGCCGTCCTCGCCGACGCCGGCGTACATCATCGCGGCGACGGTGACCGAGACGTAGGTGCCCAAGAGGATCACGGTCGTCAGGAGCGCTGCCCGACCGGGGGTGCGCCGCGGGTCCTTGGTCTCCTCGTTCAGGGCGAGGCAGGTGTCCCATCCCCAGTAGATGAAGAGCGCGAGCAGCACGGCCTCGGTGAAGCCGCTCCAGTCCGTGAAGCCGAGCGGGTTGAACCATGCGAGGTCGAACGGCGTCGGATTCGGCGCGGTGCCGTCGAAGAACTGCCACAGCGTCGCCACGACGAACGCGGCGAGCACGAGGTACTGCACCGCGAGGAGGATGTTCTGCAGGCGCTCGCCGATCTCGACCCCGCGCCAGCTGATGTAGGTCATGGCGGCGATGAAGGCGACGCCTGTGGCGGTGACGAGGAACGTGTTCTCCGCGAGCGAGCCGTCGCCGATGAGGGTCCAGAAGTAGATGCCGGCGATCTGGGCGAGGTTCCCGAGCACCACCATGCCGGCGACGGCCACTCCCCACCCGCCCATCCAGCCGACCCACGGGCCGAACGCCTTCGTCCCCCAGGTGAACGTCGTCCCGCAGTCCGGGACCGCGTTGTTCAGTTCCCGGTACGCGAAGGCGATGAAGAGCATCGGGATGAAGGCCAGGATGAACGCGATCGGCGCCTGCGCGCCGACGGCTACGACGACGAACCCGAGGGTGGCTACGAGCGAGTACACGGGGGCCGTAGACGCGAGCCCGATCACCGTGGACCCCCACAGTCCGAGGGTTCCGGTCGCC
>VGAV01000304.1 GCA_016870695.1 Actinomycetota bacterium
GACCGGCAGCAGTGCGATGCGGATCGAGCCGAGGACCACGGTGAGCAGGGCGACCAGCCCGAGGAGGGCGATCCCCTCCCCGACGGCCGCGTCGGTGGTGGCGCGGTCGACGAAGGCCGCCTCCGCGAGCAGCTCGCCGCCGACGAGGACCTCGGGAGCGTCGATCGTCCGCAGGACGTCGGCGACACGGGAGGCCACGGCGTGGGCCTCGTCGCCGTCCAGGCCCTGTGCGAGCTCGACGACGACGAGGGACGAGCGTCCGTCGTCGCCGATCGCGCCGCCCGCGGTGTAGGCGTCGGTGACCTCGGCCACACCGGGCAGCGCCCGCACCTCGGCCATGACGGCCGTGGCGCTCTCGCGCAGCGCCGGGGCGAAGAAGTCCTCGCCGGAGATGACGGCGGTGACGATCTCGCCCTCAGGGTCGAGGGCGTCGAGGCGTTCCTGGGTCGTGCGGGACTCCGAGCCCGCAGGGGCGTCGGCGACGGAGACGGCGCGGTCGAACACGTCGCCCGCGAGGGCGGAGCCGCCCGCGACGAGGACCGCCCAGGCGACGAGGACGAGGAGGCGGTGCCGGCTCATCCGGCGGCCGAGGGAAGCGAGCATCGGGGGTCTTCCTGAGAACGGAGGAGCGCCTCCGGTGACGGGCTCGGAGGAGCCCGCCACCGGAGGCGCGTGGGAGATCAGCCGCAGCTCTTGGCCGCGTACGCGGCCGTGGCCTCGCCGGTGCGACCATCAGCGGTCGCGCTCACCGTGGCCTCGCCGGCCGGGACGGACGCCGCACGGGTGGTGAAGGTGTGGAACACGGTCTTACCCGGCTGCACATCCTCGATCACCCGTTCGCCCCACGCCGAGGTGAGCGTCACGTCGACCGGCACCGTGTCGGTGTTGGTCGCGCGCACCGTCAGCGACGCCTTCTTGGCGAGGCAGCGCAGCTCCGCGGAGGCCGTCAGCGCGAGCGGCGCCGGCTCGTCGATGTCCATGACCCGGATGTTCCGGTAGGACACCGCCTCTCCACCGCCGTGGTTCTGCACGCCGATGAAGCCCTGCGAGATGTCGCGCGCCGGGTCGGTGCTGGTGAAGTCGTTCACCAGCGTCCCGTTGAGGAAGACCTTGATGGTCTGCCCCTGCACGACGATCTCGTAGGCGTTCCACGAGCCGACGGGGTTGAGCGCGGCCTCCACGGCATCCAGGTCGGCGCCCTGGAACGTGTAGATCGCCCCGGTCGTGCGGTCGTCGGCATCCGTCGCATCGATCTGGATCTCGTAGCCCTGGTTGACCGCCACCCACGGGTCGCCCTTGGGGTCGGGGAACCCGACGAAGACGCCGCCGTTGTGATCGGCCACGAGCTTCCAGTCCAGCTTGAGGCTGTAGTCCTCGAGCTCGCCGCCCTGGTGCCAGAGCAGGCCGAGCCCGCCCTCGCCGCGGATGCTGCAGTCGTCCTGACGTCCGAAGCCGCCGGGGCCGGCCATGCGCCACCCGTCGAGACTCGTCAGCGTGCCGTCGAAGAGCGGACGGTACCCCTCCTCGATCTGCGTCGGCGTGCAGATGTCCGCCGCACCGAGCGAGAGGACGTCGACGTTCAGGTTGCCCTTCGTGCCGGTGTCGTACTTCAGCGCGATGGTGTTGCTGCCCGCCTGCAGGTCGAGGTCGCGGGTCACGGTGCGCCACGTCTTCCAGTCCGTCGTGGAGGGGAACTCCCACGGGCCGATCTTCTGCCCGTTGACGTAGAGGTTGACGTCCTTCGCGCCCGGAGCCGGGTTCGGACCATTCGCGTAGCGGACGTTCACGGGGTAGGTGCCCGCGGCATCCACGTCCACCGTGAACTCGAAGGCCGAGCCCACCGACCACATGCCGCCGGCGAAACCGGCGCCCGAGTAGCCGCTGTGCTCCCAGTCGACCTTGGCGCCGCCGGTGAGACGCGCCTCCTCGGCCTCGTACCAGCCGCGGTCGGCCGGGGAGACGTAGCCGGGCAGGCTGTTCAGCGTGTACCAGGCCTCGGTGCTCCACAGCTTCTCGCCCGTCGCGGACGCGAAGGGCTGCGGCGAGCGCAGGTGGACGACGCGTCCCTGCTTGAGTCCGTCGAGCGTCAGCCGCACCGTCCGACGGTCCTCGGAGACGGTCGCCGCCGACACGCTCAGGACCTCCTCGTCGAGCTTGGGCCCGCCGTAGGTGGACGTGGGGAGGTAGCGCCACTGCTGCGCGCGGTAGGCCTGCGCGATGTTCGCGACGGTCTCGTCCGAGAGCGGCTGCGTGTAGGTGACGTCGAAGCCGCCTTCGACGACCTCCATCGAGACGATGTCGAACGCGTTGTTCTGGTTCGGCACGAGCTTCTGCAGACCGTAGGTCAGCTTGCCCGCCTCGCCCCAGTTGCCGCCCTCGCCGGTCCCGCCGACGTAGAGGGACTTGTCGGGGCCCTCGATGACGCGGTTGACGCCGACCTCGAAGCCCGCCGAGTGACGGAACACGGCGCCTTGGAACTCGCCGTCGACCTTCTCGAGGAAGGCGCGCTGCAAGCCGCCGTAGGTGACGTCGCCGAACATCATCTGACCGGCGAACGGACCGTTCTCGAGGAGGATCGGCGTGCTCGGGGAGTTGCCGATCTCGTTCTGCGGGATCCAGACGGCCGGCTGCGTCACCGGCTGGTCGTCGAAGGGTCCGGCGGGGTTCGTGAAGTGGTTGAAGAACCGTCCCTGCTCGACGTGGACGAGCTTGGAGCTCGGCAGCCACGCGCCCTGGTTATCCATGGCGAACAGCTCGTCCTCGGGACCGAAGGCGATGCCGTTCGGGGTCCGCAGCCCACCGGCGACGTACTCGATCGCACCGGTGGCGCGGTTGATCTTCACCGTCGTGCCGCGGTTGGCCGCCGGCTGCGGGTTCGTCGTCGCTCCCCCGTTGTCGATGGCGACGGAGAGGTTGACGTAGAAGTTCTCGTCGTCGTGGATCAGCCCGAACGCGAACTCGTGGAAGTTGTTGCCCGAGGGGTAGGAGGCGACCTTGCGCTTGCTGTCGAAGACGCCGTCGCCGTCGGGATCGCTGAGCTCGGTGAGCTGGTACCGCTCCGAGACGTAGATCTTGTCGCCGATGACGTCGATGCCCATGGGGTTCTGCAGGCCGCTGGCGATCTCCACCGCGGTGACGTCCTCCGGGCCGTCGGCCGCTTGGACGTTCTTCATCAGGAAGACCTTGCCCGGCGTGCTGGTGTCCCACCCGCCGGAGTTGACTGATCCCGTGGTGAGCACCGCGAGGTCGCCCGCGTCGGTGAAGTCGAGAGCCGCGACCTTGGGCGTGAAGCCCGCGGGGCGCAGGTCGACCAGCGTGTAGTTCGGGTTGACGGCATCCAGGCGGAGACCGTCGCCGGCGGAGTCGGCGCTGCCCTCGCAGTACTTCGTGCCGGGCGCCGTCACGCGCACGACTCCGGCCTCGGTGCTGAGCACGTTCGCGGGGATGACCGTGAAGCTCGAGCTTCCCGGCGTCTTCCACTCGACCGTCAGCTGCTGGCCGTTGGTCGCCTCGAACATCTCCACGAAGAGGTCGTGGACGCCGACGTCCAGCGTCGCCGTGCCCTCCACGGCCTCCGGGCCGTGCAGTCCGTCGTTGTCGATGATCTGCGTGCCGTCGAGCGTCAGGCGGGATCCGTCGTCGCTCGTGAGGCGGAAGGCGTACTCGCCGGGCTGACTGACCGTGAGGTTCGCCAACGCGTGGGTGATGAAGTTGTCGCCCGCGCCGAACTGCTCGTCGGTCGTCCAGTCGATCGTCGACATCAGCTTGTCGACGTTCGGGGTCTGGCCCGACTTGAGAGTGCACAGTTCGGTGAGGGGCGGGGTGCTGTAGGT
>VGAV01000305.1 GCA_016870695.1 Actinomycetota bacterium
ACGCGCCCGCCGGGGACGCCGGCGTGAGCGTCGCAGCCGCTGGCGATGATAGCGGCCGGGCAGCGGGCATTCATGTCGCGCTGCTCGGTACCCTCACGATCGTCATTTCAATGACGCCGTGCAGCGTCGACGCCTTCCTCCCCGCCCTCCCCGCGGCGCGCGAGGCGCTCGGCAGCGAGGCATCCGCCATGCAGCTCACCCTGAGCGCATTCCTGCTCGGCATCGCCGCCGGCCAGCTTGTCTTCGGCCCCATCTCGGATCGGATGGGCCGTCGGATGCCGCTCATCGCGGGCGCCACGCTGTGCGCGATCGCCGCCGTCGTCTGCGCCCTCGCTCCGAGCATCGAGGTGCTCGTCGCCGCGCGCTTCGTCCAGGGACTGGCCGGATCCTCGGGAACGGTGATCAGCAAGGCCATCATCCGCGACCGAACGGCAGGCAGCGACGCGGTGCACTTCCTCGCCATGACGGCCGTGGGCAGCGGAGCCCTGAACATTCTCGCCCCCGTTCTGGGCGGTCTGCTGGCCGAGCGGTTCGGGTGGCGCGGCCCGCTTTGGTTCATCGCCGTCGTCGCCACAGCGATGGTCCTGATGATCGTGATCGTCGTTCCCGAGACGCATGCGCCGCATCTGCGCGACGGCCGGTCCCACTCCCTCGGCCTGTCAAGCGTCATCCGACACGTGAGCAACCGGGGCTTCCTCATATACGTCCTTGTGCAGGCCGGCTCCTACGGCACCCTCATGGCCTACGTCGCCGCCTCGCCCTTCGTCTATCAAAGCGTGCTGGGCTTCGACGGCGCCGCGTACGGCATCCTCTTCGCCGCCAATGCCGCCTGCGGCGTGCTCGGCAACCTCGTCGCGAACCGCTATCTGCGATGGGTGGGATCGCGCCGGCTCGTCGCAATCGGCCTCAGCACCTCGCTCCTCGGCACCGCCGCGACCGGGGCGGCGTGGATGCTCGGCGCACCGGCATGGGCGGTGGCCGTCTGTATCACGCTGTCCATGACGACGATCAACCTGAACGGACCGAACCTCGTCGGACTCGCGCTGGATCGCGTGACCCGCTCCACCGGCTCGGCCGCGGCGATTATTGGTTTCGTGCAGTTCTGCGTGGGTTCTCTCGTGGCGCCCGTCGTCGGTGCGGCGGGTAGCAACACCCTCGCGCCGATGCTCATCACAATGGCGGTCCTTGCGGCCGCATCGCTCGCACTGCTTGTCGCGGCCCGCGTGCGGAGCTGACGGCCTGCACGCCCGTCCGCAACCCGACCTGCGAATGAGCCCTCTGTTGAGAACCCCTCGAGCGGGCACGCTCAGCGCGCGGAGGCCTCCGTCACACAGGCCGCCGAGAACAGGGTGCCGAGGATGCCGTTCGGGTCCGCCAGCTCAGCTGCGGACACCCCCGACGACGCACCGAGCGTGTAGGGCAGCAACAGCATCGTGTCGGCCACCGCGGTGGCATCCGTGCAATTCATCTTGGGGAAGACGACCGGGATGTCGCTCGTCGCGCCGGGCTCGACCTCGATGTCGCCCCCGGCCGGACGACGGCCGTACCCGGCGACCCGGTCGTCGGTGATGAGCATGCGACCGATCTCGAGGACCTTGTCGGCGCGGTTGACCAGACGCACGTGCGCGGTTCCGGCGGCGACGTCGTCGGGGTACTGCACGAGCACCGCATCGACGCCCGGCGGCAGGACGGTGGCCGACGGTCCGGGCCGGGGCGCCCCCGAGCACGCGGTCAGCGCGAGGACGGCGAGCGACAGGATGCCGAGGGCTCGGACCCCGCGCGCACGTGCGGTCGAGAGCGGGGCGGCATCCGTCGATGACGCGGGACGGGCGAGTGACACGAGCGAAGGTTACCGAGGCCAGATCGCGAAAAGCTGGGGATGGCGCAGGAGTTCATCAAGCGCTTCCCCCGCTGTCGTCTGACGCGTCGCCCTTCGAGAAGCCGGGCGCCCTCAGTCCGACTCGCGCGCTGCTCCCGCGAGCAGGTAACGGGTGCTGGGGCGCCCCGCCGTGGCGTAATCCATGGTCCGTTGCGCCGCGCCCTCCTCCGCGAGGTGCTCGAGGTAACGGCGACAGCTCACCCGCGACAGGCCGAGGTGGGCGGCCACCTCCCCTGCCGTCCCGCCACCCAGGCGGATGAGCGCGCCGCGCACCGTGTCGAGCGTCTCGCGGGTGAGCCCCTTCGGCAGACTCCGCCGGGCCGCGGGACGCATGACGGCGTCGATGTCCGACTGGTCGAGCCGGTCGCCGGGCGCCGCGGTCGACCGCTCCGCGATGACGTCGGTGATCCGGTCGTGCAGCTCCTGCGCCGTGAACGGCTTGACCAGGTAATGCCGGACGCCCATCATCCGGGCGCTGCGGACGGTGTCCATGTCGCGCGCCGCGGTGACCGCGACCACCTCGGGCTGGGTGAGGGCCACCTCGGCGCGCACCGCGCGCAGCGCGTCGATGCCGGAGAAGCCCGGCAGGTGCACGTCCAGGAGGACGAGGTCCGGTGACAGCGACCGGATCGCGGCGAGCGCGTCCGGTCCCGACGCCGCGGTGCCGACCAGCTCGCAGTCGGGGTGGGCGCTGACGAACATGCCGTGCAGTCGCGCGACGGCCGGAGCGTCGTCGACGACGAGGACGCGAAGCGTCGCGGCGCTCACGAGACCGTCTCCCGCACCGGCAGCCGCACGGTGAACCGCGCGCCGCCGAGGGACGAGCGGTCCAACGCGACCGACCCCGCGTGACGCCGGCTGATCCGGCGGACGAGCGCAAGACCGACGCCGCGCGTGCGAGCGCGGGGGTCCTTCGTGCTGACGCCCGCCTCGAACACGTGCTCCGCGAGGGCCGGATCGACGCCGGGGCCGCTGTCCTCCACGACCACCTCGATCGCCGTGGGCCCGGCGTGGACGGTGACGGCGAGCGCGTCCTCCGCTCCGCACGCGTCGAAGGCGTTGTCGACGAGATTGCCCAGCAGGGTCACCATGTCGCCGGTGTACGCGGCCGGCACGACGCCGGTCGCCTCCACCGTCATCCGGATGCCGAGCTCTCGGGCCCGCGCCGACTTCGCCGACAGCAGCGCGGACAGCTCCGTCCCCAGGCGGTCGGCGGCCGGCCCCAGGTCGAGCGCGCCGCCGGGCTGCATGCGCGCGATGAACTCCCGCGCGTCGTCCCAGGCCCCGAACTCCAGCAGCCCCGAGACGACGTGCATCGAGTTGGCGAACTCGTGCGCCTGCGCCCGCAGCCCCTCGGTGAGCGACTGCTGGCCGTCGGTCTCGCGGACGGCGTTGTGCAGCTCCGTGTGGTCGCGCAGCAGCAGCGTGCCGCCGACGGGACGGCCGTCGTCGTCGTGCAGACCGGTGGCCCGCGCGATGAGCGGCCGCTCCCCGGCCAGGACCAGGCGCCCCTCGCGCTCGCCGCGGGTGAGCACGTCGAGGATCGGACCCTCCAGCACGTCGCCCGCACGCTCTCCGACCAGGGTGCCCGCACCGAGCAGCTGGACGGCGGCGTCGTTGGCGCTGGCGATCACGCCGTCGCGATCGATGCGGAGGACGCCCTCGCTCAGTCGGTGCAGCATCGTCTCGCGCTCGGCGACGAGCTCGGCGATCTGCTCGGGCTCGAGCCCCAGGATCCGTCGACGGATGAGAGAGGTGACGGCGGCCGCCCCGAAGACGCCGACGACGGCGGAGCCGCCGAGCGCGAGCAGCAGCCACGGGAGCCGCGACTGCACCTGCGCGGCGAGCTCCGACTCGAGCACCCCCACGGACACCGACCCGATGATGCGGCCCTCGTCCCCCGCGCCGACGTACAGCGGCACCTTCACGCGGTAGGACTCCCCC
>VGAV01000306.1 GCA_016870695.1 Actinomycetota bacterium
CGAGTTCTTCGGTGGTCAGCACGCCGTCATCCACGAGTCGATCCCCGTCGTCGACAACGTCGGCGTCCTCGTCAACGACGCCCTCTACTACCCGGGCGACTCGTACACGGTCCCCAAGCGCACGCACGTGCGCCTGCTCGCGGCCCCCGTCGGCGCCCCGTGGCTGAAGATCGGCGACGCGATGGACTTCGTCCTGGCCGTCAAGCCCGACCGGGTCTTCGCGACGCACGACATGACCCTGTCGGTCGCCGGCAAGCAGATGGGCGCGTCGCGTCTCACGTGGGCCGTGGAGCAGAACGGCGGCTCCTTCGTGAACCTGCCCCCGGGGGAGACCACCGACGTCTGATCCGCGGCAGGGACGCACACCCCCGCCCCGAACGACGGAACACCGGATGCCACGGCCCAGAGGACCGTGGCATCCGGTGTTCTTCGGTGTCGCTTACTGCGCGTCGAGGTCCGTCTCGAGCAGGGCGACGAGCTCGTCGAGCGCCTGCTCGGCACCCTCGCCCTCGGCCTTCAGGGTCACGACCGTGCCCTGACCGGCACCGAGGCCCATGAGCGACAGGATGCTGCCGGCGTTGAGGTCGGCACCGCCCTCGGCCGCGATGGTCACGGGGATCTTCTTCTCCTGCACCGCCTGCACGAAGAGCTTCGCGGGACGGGCGTGGAGGCCGGAGCTGCTCGCGATGGTGGCCTGACGTTCTGCCATGGGTGTTCCTTCCGGATCGGGGTGTTACGCCGCCACGGTCGCCCGGGGGGCGTCCTCTGCGACGGGGGTCTCCTTGCGGCCGCCGATGCGCTTGAGAGCGACGACGAGCAGAGCCGTCACGACGGTACCCGCGACGATCGCCAGGGCAAAACCCCAGAACGGCTGGATCGCGAAGAACACGAAGATGCCGCCGTGCGGGGCGAACGACTGGACGCCGATCGCCATGGTCAGACCACCGGTGATCGCACCGCCGACCATCGACGCGGGGATGACGCGCAGCGGGTCGGCCGCGGCGAACGGGATGGCACCCTCGGAGATGAACGAGGCGCCGAGCAGCCAGGCGGCCGCACCGTTCTCACGCTCGACCGGGGTGAACTTCGGACGGGCGAGGACGGTGGATGCCAGGGCCATCGCGAGCGGCGGGACCATGCCCGCAGCCATGACGGCGGCCATGATCAGGTACGGCGCGGTGTTGGTCTGCGACGCGGCGGCCAGACCCGTGGTGGCGAAGACGTACGCGACCTTGTTGACCGGTCCGCCGAGGTCGAAGCACATCATCAGGCCCAGGATGACGCCGAGCAGGATGGCACCCGCGCCGCTGCCGGCGAGCGAGGTGAGACCCTCGGTCAGCGCCGCCATGAGCGAGGCGATCGGACGGCCGAGGAAAAGGATCATCAGGCCCGAGGCGAAGATCGACCCGAGGAAGGGCACGATGACGACCGGCATGAGGCCGCGCAGCCAGCGCGGGGCGTCGAAACGGCCGAGCCACCAGGCGATGAAGCCGGCGAGCAGACCGCCGATGATGCCGCCGATGAAGCCGGCGTTCATCAGCACCGCGACGGCACCCGCGACGAATCCGGGGGCGATGCCGGGGCGGTCGGCGATCGCGTAGGCGATGAAGCCCGCGAGGACGGCGACGATGAAGCCCATCGACGTCGCACCGATCATGAACGCGACCGAGCCGAGGTACTGGCCGATCGGGCCGAGAGGCGACGTGATGTCGTCGGTGGGGAGGTTCCAGAGCGAGTTCTGGATGATCACGTTCGCGGCGTTGTCGGTCACTCGGTAGCCGCCGAGCAGGAAGCCCAGCGCGATCAGCAGACCGCCACCGGCGACGAACGGAATCATGTAGCTGACACCGGTCAGCAGCCACCGCTGGATGCGACGGCCGACCGACTGCTGTGCGACGGGGGCGTCGGCCGCAACGGCGCCGCCGGCCGCTCCCTGCACGCGGGCCGCGTTCGGGTTGTCGGAGGCGGCGACGGCCTCGGCGATGAGCTGCTTCGGCTGCTCGATGCCGCGCTTGACGCCCGCGCGGACGACGGGCTTGCCGGCGAACCGCTGGGGGTCGCGGACGTCGACGTCGACGGCGAAGATGACCGCGTCGGCCTCGTCGATCACGTTCTGCGGGAGCGCCTTGTAGCCGCTCGAGCCCTGCGGCTCGACGATGAGCTCCACCCCGTCGGTCTCGGCGCCGGCGTTGGTGAGGGCGTCGGCGGCCATGAAGGTGTGGGCGATGCCGGTGGCGCACGCGGTGACGGCGACGATCTTCTTCGTGCGCGTGGTCGTGCGGGCCTCGGCGCGCGTCGCGGCCGGGGCAGCGGCGGCCGCAGCCGTCGGGGCCGCGGTGTCGGCCGGGGTGACGGCCTCGCGGATGATGCGCACGGCGTCGGCGGGCGAGCCGGCGGCGCGCAGGCCGTCGGTGAAGTCCGGGCGCATGAGGCTCCGGGCGAGCTGCGACAGGACCGACAGGTGGGCCTCGTCCGCACCCTCCGGCGCGGCGATGAGGAACACGATGTCGGCGGGACCGTCGGGTGCGCCGAAGTCGACGCCCGGGGTCAGGCGGGCGAAGGCGAGGGTCGGCTCGGTCACCGACGCGCTGCGCGCGTGCGGGATGCCGATGCCGCCGGGCAGGCCGGTCTCGTCCTTCTGCTCGCGCGCCCACGCGTCGTCGAAGAGCTCCTGGGCGCTGCGTGCGCGACCCTGCGCGACGACGCGCTCGGCCAGGGCACGGATGACCGACTGCTTGTCGGTCCCCAGGGGCACGTCGAGAGTGACGAGCTCCGGTGTGATGATGTCGGACATTGTCAATGACCTCCGTGGTCAGGGTGTTGCGGTGGGAGTGGCGAAAGCGGTGACGTCGATCGACCCGGCGGGCAGATCGGCGGGGGTCGGAGCCTGCGTCCCCGGCAGGGTCGCGGCGGCGGCACCGTAGGCGATGCTCCGCGCGAGACGGTCCGGGGCCGCTGCCCCGTCGAGGTCGGCGAGGAGATAGCCGGCGAGCGAGCTGTCGCCCGCCCCCACGGTGCTCGCGACCTGGATCTTGGGGGCGTGTCCGCGCCACGTGCCGTCCGCCGTGAACAGCAGGGCGCCGTCGGCGCCCAGGGTGACCAGGGCGGATGCCACCCGGTCCGGCACGAGGGCGGCGGCACGCACGGCCGCGGCGGCGGGCACGTCGTCGTCGATCGACGTGTCCTCCCCCACCAGCTCGGCGAGCTCGTGCTCGTTGGGCTTGATGAGGTCCGGGTGCGCGGTCGCGACGGCGGCGACGAGCGCCGGCCCCGACGCATCGACCGCGATGCGCGGTGCGTCCGCACCCCAGCGCGACCGCACGGCCGTGATGAGGTCGGCGTAGAAGGTGACCGGGAGGCCCGGCGGCAGCGATCCCGCGAGCACCAGCCAGGTCGCACCGGCGCTGGCGGCGACGACCGCGGCGGTCAGCGCGGACGCCTCGTCGGCGGACACCTCGGCACCCGGGAGGTTGATCTTCGTCGTCTCCCCGATGGGGTCCGTGATCGTCAGGTTCGCCCGCGCGCGGCCGGCGACCGGCACCACCGACAGGTCGATGCCGGTGTCCTCGAGCAGCAGACGGTAGGGGTCGTGCGCGTTGACCGGGACGACGGCGCGCGTCGGGGCACCGGCGGCGGCGACTGCACGGGAGACGTTGACGCCCTTCCCGCCCGCGTCCTCACGTGAGGACTCCGCCCGCTGCACGTCGCCCGGGGCGAGGGGGGCGCTCAGCCGGACGGCGCGATCGGCCGACGGGTTCGCCGTGAGGGTGACGATCATGCGACGCGCACCTCCGCGTCGGCGTCGCCGAGGGCGCGCATCAG
>VGAV01000307.1 GCA_016870695.1 Actinomycetota bacterium
ATGACCGAGACAACCGAACAACCGCCATCGCTCCAGACAGGTCGTAGGGGAAGACGTACCTGACGAAGGAGAGACCATGGCGACCACGTCTTCGCGCGGAGTGATCCTGATCCACTCAGCGCCACGCGCGTTGTGCCCCCACCTCGAGTGGGCGGTGGGACGCGCCCTCGGCCGTCCCGTCAACTTCGACTGGGCCGACCAGCCCGTGCTGATGGGGAGCCGTCGCGCGGAGTTCTACTGGGAGGGCCCGGTGGGGTCCGGAGCCGCGCTGGCGAGCGCCATCCGCGGATGGGAGCACCTCCGCTTCGAGGTGAGCGAGGATCCCACGCCGCGCAGCGACGGCGGACGCTGGATGCACACCCCGGGTCTCGGCATCCATTACGCCCAGACGGATGCCGCGGGCAACGTCGTCATCGGCGAGGACCGCGTGCGCTACGCCCTGGAGGTCGCCGCCGGCGACGCGTTCGAGCTGCAGCGCGAGCTCGACATCGCCCTCGGCTCGGCCTGGGACGAGGAGCTCGAGCCGTTCCGCCACGCCGGCGACGACCAGCAGATCGTCTGGCTGCACAAGGTCGGCTGAGCCGGCCCCTGATCGTCGGACGGGGGAGGCACCACTACCGGAGGCCGGTGACCGATCCCCGGCACCGGGACCGTGTATCCCTCGCCCGATACCCCGAACGCCCCCGCCATCCCCGAGCTCGTCGGGGGATGACGGGGGCGTTCGACGTGGTCAGACGGACGCGATCGCGACGACGGCGTTGTGACCGCCGAAGCCGAAGGAGTTGCTGATCGCCAGCTGGTCGCCCGAGCCGAGCTCGACCGGCGAGCCGGACAGCGCGAACGGCACGGCCGGGTCCTGCTCGGTGAGATTGATGGTCGGCGGGGCGACGCGGTTCTGCAGGGCGAGGACGGTGAAGATCGCCTCGAGCGCGCCAGTACCGCCGAGGAGGTGCCCCGTGGACGCCTTGGTCGCCGACACCGGGATGTCGTCGACGCGGTCGCCGAAGACGGCGCGCAGCGCCTGATACTCGTTCGGGTCGCCGACCGGGGTCGAGGTGGCGTGCGCGTTGATGTGCGTGACGTCGTCCACCGAGGCGTCGGCCATCTCGAGCGCCATGCGGACGGCGCGTGCCGCGCCGCGGCCCTCGGGGTCGTTGGCCGTGATGTGGTACGAGTCCGCGGTGACCCCGCCGCCCACGATGGAGGCGTAGATCTTTGCGCCGCGGGCCTTCGCGTGCTCCTCGGTCTCGAGGATCAGCACGCCCGCGCCCTCGCCCATGACGAAGCCGTCGCGGTCGATGCTCGCCGGACGGGACGCCGTCTCGGGGGTGTCGTTCCGCTTGGACAGCGCCTGCATCGAGGCGAACGACGCGATCGTGATGGGGTGGATCGCGGACTCGGTGCCGCCGGCGATGACGACGTCGGCGAGACCGTCGCGGATGTGCTGGACGGCGTTGACGATCGACTCGGTGCTCGACGCGCAGGCCGAGGCGACCGTACGGGCGAAGGCCCGTGCGTTGAAGTGCAGCGAGAGGTTGCCGGCCGCGGCGTTCGGCATCAGCATGGGCACCGTCATCGGCATGACGCGGCGGGGGCCCTTCTCCCGCAGCACGTCCCACGCGTCCAGCAGCGTCCACACGCCGCCGATGCCGGTGGCGAAGTCGACGCCGAGGCGCTCCGGGTCGATCTCGGGTGCGCCGGCGTCCTCCCACGCTTCCTTCGCGGCGACCATGGCCAGCTGCGAGGAAGGGTCGAGGCGCTTCGCGACGGGGCGCTCGAGGACCGTCTCGGGGCGCACGAGCGCCTCGGCGGCGAAGGTGACGGGGAGCTGGTACTTCTCGACCCACTCGTGCTCGAGGGTGCGGGCGCCGGAGGCGCCGTCCAGCAGGGCGGACCAGCTCTCGGGCGCGGTGCCGCCGATGGGCGAGGTCGCACCGATACCGGTGACGACGATGCGGGATGTGCTCATGGGGAAAGATCCTCGGTCTGACCGGTGGGGGCCGCAGCCCCCACCGGGAGAGTCACGACTGGTTCGACGAGATGTAGGTGACGGCGTCGCCCACGGTCTTGAGGTTCTTGACCTCGTCGTCGGGGATGGTGACGCCGAACTTCTCCTCGGCGTTGACGACGATCGTCATCATCGAGATCGAGTCGATGTCGAGGTCGTCGGTAAACGACTTCTCGAGGGCGACCTCGTCAGCCGAGATGCCGGTCTCGTCGGTGATCAGCTCGGCCAGGCCGGCGAGGACCTCGTCGTTGGTGAAAGCCATGGGATGCTCCTGTTCTTGGGGATTCGGCCCTGGTCGCGGGCCTGGATCAGTTTAGGGTTCGGGGCCCGCGTGTCACGGGAGGACGACGACCTGCGCGCCGAAGACGAGACCGGCGCCGAAGCCGATCTGCAAGGCCAGGCCGCCGCTCAGCTCGGGGTGCTCGGCGAGCAGCCGGTGGGTGGCGAGGGGGATGGATGCCGCCGAGGTGTTGCCCGTCGTCTCGATGTCGCGACCGATGACGACGCTCTCGGGCAGGCCCAGCTGCTTGGCGAACTCGTCGATGATCCGCATGTTGGCCTGGTGCGGGACGAAGGCGGCCAGGTCGGAGGCCTCCACGCCGGCGGCGTCGAGCGCCTGGCGCGCGACCTTGACCATCTCCCACACGGCCCAGCGGAAGACCGTGGGGCCCTCCTGGCGCAGCGTGGGCCACGGCGCGGAGCCGTCGCGGAAGTCGGTGAGGGTGTGGTTCATGCCCACCGCATCCGCCTTCGAGCCGTCGGATCCCCAGACGGTGGGGCCGATGCCGGGGGTGTCGCTCGGGCCGACGACGACCGCGCCGGCGCCGTCGCCCAGCAGGAACGAGATGCTGCGGTCGGTCGGATCGACGATGTCGCTGAGCTTCTCGGCGCCGACGACGACGACGTGCTTCGCGAGACCGCCGCGCACCAGGGCGTCGGCCTGGGCGACGCCGTAGGCGAAACCGGCGCACGCGGCGTTGACGTCGTAGGCGGCCGCCGGGTTGGCGCCGATGCGGTCGGCGACGATGGCCGAGGCCGAGGGCGTCTGCTTCGGGTTGCTGATCGTCGCGACGATCACCGCGTCGATGTCGGACGGGGCGACGCCGGACTTCTCCACGGCTTCTTGCGCGGCGGCGGCGGCGAGGTCGATGGCATCCGTCGTCTTGTCCGCGCGGACGCGCGTGACGATGCCGGTGCGCTGCCGGATCCACTCGTCGCTCGAGTCGATCGGGCCGACGAGATCCTCGTTCGGGACGGCGTTCTCGCCGCGGGCCGCGCCGTACGCGTAGATGCGCGTGTGCGCGGGGCCCTGCAGCTGACGGAGGGTGGGGGTGCTCATGCCTGGTCTTCTTTCAGGAGTGAGACGGCCGCGTCGAGGTCGTCGGGGGTCTTGACCGCCACGGTCGGCGTGCCGCGCAGCGCGCGCTTGGCGAGCCCCGTCAGCGCGCCGGCGGGCGCGAGCTCGATGATGCCGGTGACGCCCTGCGCGGCGAACGACGCCATGCAGCGGTCCCAGCGGACGGGAGAGGCGACCTGCGCGACGACGAGGTCGAGGGCGCGGCGGCCGTCGTCGACGGTCGAGCCGTCGGAGTTCGTCCACAGCGTCGTGTCGGGGGCCGCCGTCTCGACGGTCGCGGCGGCGTCGCGGAGGGCGGCGACGGCGGGTTCCATGAAGCGCGTGTGGAAGGCGCCGGCGACCTGCAGGGGGATGACGCGCGTCCCGCGCGGTGCGTCCGCGGCGAGCTCGGCCAGCGCCGGCAGCTCGCCCGCGGCGACGATCTGGCCGCCGCCGTTGTAGTTGGCGGGC
>VGAV01000308.1 GCA_016870695.1 Actinomycetota bacterium
GCAGCTCGGCAACGGGACGCTGCGCAACAAGTTCGATGAGCGCGACTTCTTCGAGCTGAAAGACCGTGAGTACGGGCTGACAGCCCGCCGCGGTTTCGAGCTGGAAGCGGGGATGGTCGATACCCGAAGACGTTCGATGCGGAGCACTTGAAGGCGATCCACCGGCACCTGTTCCAAGACGTCTACGAGTGGGCGGGGGAGTACCGCACCGTGAACATGTCGAAGGGTCCGGGACGAGAGTTCGGTCGCGTCGACAACGGTGAGGTGGACCGCTACCTGTCCGAGGTGCACCAGATCGCGACGTCGACGGACTGGGCCTCGATCAGCCGTGATGACTTCATCGCCACCAGCGCCACCGTGTTCGCGTACGTGAACCAGGCGCACCCGTTCCGCGAGGGCAACGGACGCACCTCGAAACAGTTCATGCACGACCTGGCCGAAGGTTCCCCGTTCCAGTTCGAGTTCGACCGCGTGACCCCGGAGCAGTGGAACCAGGCATCCGCTATGAGCCGGCCCGACCTCGACAAGCACGCTCCCGATCCGACGTCGCTCGTGCCGATCTTCCACGCGATCAGCGTCGAGAAGCCGGCCCCCGCGGCCGACCCTCTCGCAGAGGTCCGAGCCGTCATCAGCGGCGACTACCAGCGGTCCCCGAAGGAAGCGACCCGGGGCGCCGGCCGGAGCGGTCAGCAGCCGCCCCAGGCGCGCCGCAGCGGCCCCGGCTCCATGTCCGACCGGTTTCCGGCGGGAGGCCTCGAGAAATGACTTTCACGGGCGTTTTGTCGATCGTGAGCGCTTTAGTGACCGCTGCCGCGGTGATGGTGTTTCTGAGGTCTGGTCTAGCTAGGAACGTTCGGTCGAAGCTGCGCGCGCAGATCGTGGCGGCGCTCCTCTTGGAAGTGGTTGTGGTGCTGTTCGTCATTCGGGTGTTGTCAGCCGGGCAGGCGTATACCGCATGGCCGATCGTGGTGGGGGGAGGCATCCTCCTCGCGGTGACGACGGTATTGCTAGGGGTCAGGGTGCGTCGCTGGGTTCGCGAGTTGGGAGAGGGAGAGCCAGAGTGACGAAGGTGATCGGGTATGCCCGTGTCTCGCGCCGGGAACAGAACCCGGATGCGCAGGAGGCCGAGCTGCGCGCGGCCGGCGCTACCCGTGTGTTCGTCGACCACGGCGAGTCCAGCCGGATCGCTGCGCGCCCGCAGTGGGTCGCGTGCCTCGACTACCTCCGTGAGAGTGACACCTTGTTGGTGCGCCGCCTCGACCGTCTCGGCGGCAGCGAATGGATCATCCTCGATACGTTGAACGAGTTGCGCGAACGCGGCATCGACATTCGCAGTCTGACCGAACCGCAGATCGACACGACAACCCCGATGGGCCGTGCCCTGTTCGGGATCGTCGCGGTGTTCGCAGAGCTGCGCGTCGACACGATCCGGGAGAACACGCAGCGCGGCATGGACCACGCCCGCGCGCAGGGCAAAGCGATCGGTCGACCGTCGAAGCTGAGCGCTGACCAGCTCACGCAGCTACGCCGGATGCGCGATGACGAGGGCCTGAGTTTCGCGCACATTGGGCGCGTGCTCGGCGTCGACAAGTCGACTGCCTCGCGCGCTTACGCCGACCTCAGCCGGACCGTTGGCGCACAGGAGCCGGCGGCGTCTCGATGAAGCTCAGCGACGCCGAGCTGCGTGATGTTATCGACGAGCTCCAGGATGCGTGGCGAGAGCACGGCGACGCCGACTTGCTGTATCAGCCGGCGGCGCGCCGCGATCGTCAGTTCACGTCCGAGGATGCTGCACGAGTCGCGATCGTTTATGGCTGGGCACGACACCTGCACGAGACCGCGAAAGCGGTCGTGCTCTTACTCGACAACGGGATGACCAATGCCGCGCTGCCTCTCGTGCGTCAGATGTACGAGTGCGCCCTGAGTGCCGTTTGGGTCGTGCAGAGCCAGGAGCAGCACGGGGTACGCGCGATCATCAGCGAGCATGTGCGCACCCGTCGAGCTTTCGCTAGAGAGGCCGAGAAGGCAGAGTCGCCGACGTTCCGTGAGTCGGCGGGTGAGATTGCCGATATCGAGGTGCGCGACGACCTGGCGAGCAACGACAACGCGCGGCAGTTCCGCGATATCTGTCTCGATCTGACGCCCGCCGGCGTGGATGCGTATATCTACTACCGCGTCATGTCGTCCTACAGTCACGCGTCTCTCGCCGTCACAGATCTGTACTACAAGAAGGCTGACCCGGATAGCGGTCCACTGCCGTACCGTCTGCCCGAAGCGCGGGCGGCAATCCCCGCTGATTCGTTGCTGTACTTTGTGGCAATCTCTCTCGTTTGGGGGGCTCGCGCCTACGCCTACACGAGCAGGGATCAGACCCACCGCAGCATCATTCGTCGCCTCGCGCGGACCCTCGAAGTCAACAGCGAGATACAGCTCAGCGCGCACTACCGACGTCGCCACGCAAAGACGCGGACAGTGCCAAAGTAGGCACGTCCTCTATCTCATCGCCACTCTTTCCCCGTCCCCTGATACATGCCGCCCTTCACAGCACGACACCCCGTCAAGGGTGCGGCTTGCCGCATCACGGAGTGACGCGAAGCGCCCTTGACGGGGTGTTGGGCTGTGACACATCTCAGCTGACACGAGCCCACCGCCATCCGAAAACCACGCCTAAGCGGCACCGTTACTGGTGCCAGCGCGAGCCCGCAAGGTCAAGCGCCACAGCGTGCAAGCCGTCGTCATCCCCGCAAGGACTCGCCTACCCTCCTGCAACATGCGTGAACTTCCGACGCCGCCTAGGGGACGGGCTTTGGTAGACGTGCTTGAGGGAGAAAATTGAGTTCGAACGACGCCAAGATCTCATTGGTCGGGTCGATCGCCCTAGGAACGGGCGTGATGATCGGCGCCGGCATTTTCGCGCTGGTCGGGCAGGTCGCGGGACTGGCCGGACCATGGTTTCCCCTGGCCTTCACCGCAGGCGCTGTCGTGGCGTCGACCAGCTCTCACGTGTATGCGCGCTACTCGAGCGTGAACCCGTCAGCGGGCGGCATTGCCATGCTCCTCAAGGATGCGTACGGCCCGAGAGCAATCGCCGGAACGTTCTCGATGTTCATGTACGTGTCGATGGTGATCGCAGAGAGCCTGCTGGCGCGTACGTTCGGCACGTACCTACTCACGCCCTTCGAGATGCAGGACTCGCGCGTCCTGGTCGCCATTCTCGGCGTCATCCTCGTCGTCATCGCCACCCTGGTAAATCTGGTCGGCAACCGCGCGGTGGAGGCATCAGCTCTCATCACCGCCGCCCTCAAAATCATCGGCATCGCAGTTCTCGCCATCGCCGGGCTGATAGCGACCACTCTCACGAACGGTTGGGCCTCTCTTTTGGAAGGCAACCACCCAGCGCAGCCACTGGAGGCCATTGGCAGCGTCGCCCTGTGCCTCCTCGCTTACAAGGGCTTCACCACGATCACCAACCAGGGCGAAGACCTTCGACACCCGGAACGCAACATCGCTCGATCCATCTACCTGTCGATCGTCATCTGTGCAGTCCTGTACTTGCTCCTCAACATCGCCGTTTCGGCGAGCATCGGGTGGGACGGCGCCGCGGAAGCGCGCGACTATGCCCTCGCTGAGGCCGCCCGGCCCATCTTTGGTCACTGGGGAGTGACGCTGACCGTCGTGATCGCCATCATCGCGACAGTGTCGGGGTTGCTCGCGAGTCTGTACTCGGTGTCACGGCTCTACGCGATGCTGCAGGAAATGCACCAGGCCCCCAGGTTGCCCGCATCCATTCCGCACCAACCTCTCCTCGTCACGGC
>VGAV01000309.1 GCA_016870695.1 Actinomycetota bacterium
CCGGAAGGGTGCGGGCCAGCTGCAGCCCTGCCAGCAGCGCCGCCGCCTCGCGGGCGGTCAGGCGCGGGCTGCGCTCCAGGCCGACGGTGTTGGTGATCGCGATGATCTCCTCGCGGTCGAGGAGGTCCCAGTCGATGTCGAACAGCTCGTTCGGCAGCTGCCAGTACCCGGCCTCGCCCGGCAGACCGATGACCGTCAGGCGCTCCACCATCGCGCGCATCTGCGCCGGGCTGACGTCGAAGTCGTCAGCGGCCTCGGCGACGGACACCTCGCCCTTGCCGATGAGGTACGGCACGAGCTGCAGCAGCAGGGCCGCCCGGTCGAGGGCGGGCAGCGGACGGTCCATGCTCATCGCGCACCTCCGCTGTGGAGGGTGAGCGTCGCCTCGAGCCGGGCGACGACCGCGTCGCGCAGGTCGTCGGGCGCCACCACGCGGACCTCCGGCCCGTACGAGGCCAGCTCGTCGGCGAACACGTGCAGGTCGACGTAGGGCACGACGATCCCCTGTTCCGCCGGCGTGGCCCGCCGGGCGAGCCGGAGCGCCGCCTCGGTGCCGGGGTGGACCTCGAGCAGCGCGCGCTGCCGGTCCGCGACCGCCCGCAGCCCCGCCAGCGCGCGTTCCCCGGCGCCGTCGCGCAGGGCGGGGTCGAACGACTCGCGCGTGACCGCGACATCGCCGACGATCCGGGAGAGGAGGAAGGTGCGGTCGGCATCCAGGTTCAGGTCATGCCCGAACACATGCCATCGGGCCTCGTACTCGACGAGGGCGAGCGGACGCACACGACGCTCTCGCGGGTGGGCGGACCCGGGCCGCAGATAGTCGAAACGGACGACGCGTCCCTGCTCGATCGCACGCTGCAGCACCGGGAACGACGCCTCCCGCAGGCTGATACGGGGCGCGTAGCCGATGATCGGCTCGTCGACCGGGATGCCGAGGGCTCGGATCTTGCGCAGACCGCTCCGCGCGTCGGCCGACAGCGACTCGCTGCCCCAGACGCTCCCCGCGATGTTGAGGAGGGCGATCTCGGCCGGCGTGAACGCGATGTCCTCCGGGAGGGCGTACTCGGCGGTCGGGACGCGATACCGCGCCTCGCGCAGGTCGTCCGGATCGGCGCGGTCGCCGATGGTCTCGATGGGCACGCCGAGACCCCGCAGGTTCTCCTTGTCGCGCTCGAACATCTTCTCCAGCGCGTCTTTCGACGCCCCGGCCTCGAACTGCTCGCGATACCCCGCGACGGAGGACAGGATCGTGTCCTTCGTCAGCCCCTGCTCGGTCGCCATGAGCGCGACCACGAGATTGACCAGCCGCTCCTCAGGAGCGTTGCGAGGTGATCTGGGGGGCACCCGCCCATCCTAGGTGCGGGGTGCGACTCAGTCGTCGACGCCCAGCACGTCGATGACGAACACCAATGCGGTGTCGGCAGGAGCGCGGAACGCCGACTGCTCCTCGGTCGTGTCGTCCGCGGGGACGACGACCAGGACCTGCGAGCCGACCGTCTGGCCTTCGAGGGCGGATGCCACGGACTCCGGCAGCTGCGAGGGCTGCACGGCCACGGGCGCGGTGTCCCACGTCGACACGAACTGGCGGCGGTCGGTCCAGCCGACGCCGAGCACGTGGACGCGGGTGATCGCGTCTGCGGTGACCTCCGCGCCGTCGCCCTTCTTCAGCGTCTGGACGACCACGTCGGACGGCGCGTCGCCGTCGGGGATGGTCACGCCCGGCTGACCGTCGGGCGCACGGACGACCGAGGGCAGACCGAAGCCGGAGGTGTACTGGTCGGCGCCGTCGGCGGCGGCCAGGTAGGCGCGACGCACGTCGGCCACGACCACGGCCGAGCCGCCCGCGGGGATGCCGAGACCGGTCGCGGCCTGCTCGCCGACGCTGTCGTAGGGAAGCGAGACGACGAGACGCGAGCCCTCGGTCGCGCACAGCAGCGCGCCGGAGAAGTCGGGGAACGTCTGGTCCCACACCGAGAGGGGCTGCGCGTTCTGCGTGTTGCCGTCGTAGCGGGAGCTGACGATGCGCTCCCCCGTCTCGCCGTTGTAGACGGTGAGGTCGAGCAGGACCGTCTGGTCCGCCTCGGTGATGCGCGTGCCGTCGCCCTGGATGACCGTCTCGACGGAGCGGTCCTCGGCGACGAACGGCGTGCGCAGCTCGACGTCGGGGATCTCGCCGAAGTCGCCCGACACCGTGACGAGGTCGTCGAGCCGCGCATCGGAGCTCGGAGCCGGGCACGAAGAGGCGGCGGATGCCGAGCACCCGACCAGGCCGAATCCGGCCAGGGCGGTCACGGCGACGAAGGCGGGGAGTCTGCGCACCGGAACAGTTTAGGCGGTCGGATCCGCGGGCTCCGCCGCGCCGGTCGCGGCGTCGGCGGACTGCTTGACGCCCGCGGCGGCCTTCTGCGCCTCCCGGATGCGCTTGCGGAGGTTCTTGTCCGTGATCTCGCGGTCGCCGACCGCGCCGGGCGTCCACAGCTCGACGTCCTCATCGCCGTAGCTGGACTTCGACGCGCGCCGCTTGACCTCGGGCGGGACGGCGCCGGGCGCGAGACGACGGGCGGTCAGGAGGAAGCCGGTGTGCGCCACCATGCGGTGGTCGGGTCGGACCGCGAGGCCCTCGACGTGCCATCCGCGGACCATGGTCTCCGAGGCATCCGGGTCCGTGAAGAGACCCGTGTTGCGGATGAACTCCGCCACCCGGCTCAGCTGCGTGGCCGTGGCGACGTAGCAGAGGACGACGCCGCCCGGCGTGAGGGCGTCGGCCGCGACGTCGATGCATTCCCAGGGGGCGAGCATGTCGAGCACGACGCGGTCCACCGAGGCGGGCGCGACCGCGTCGGGGAGGCTCTCGACCAGGTCGCCCACGACGACGTCCCACGTCGGGGGTGCGGCCCCGAGGAAGGTCTCCACGTTCGCACGGGCCACGTCGGCGAACTCCTCGCGGCGCTCGAACGACACGAGGCGGCCGGACGGGCCGATCGCGCGCAGTAGCCACAGCGACAGCGCGCCCGAGCCGACGCCGGCCTCGACGACGGTCGCGCCGGGGAAGATGTCGGCCGCGGCGAGGATCTGCGCCGCGTCCTTCGGGTAGACGATCGCGGCCCCGCGCGGCATCGACATGACGAAGTCGCGCAGCAGCGGGCGGAGGGCCAGGTACTCGTGGCCGGAGCTGTTGGTGACGACGCTGCCGTCGGGCTCGCCCACGAGGATCTCGTGCTTGAGGACGCCGTTGTGGGTGTGCAGCTCGCCGTTCTCGCGGAGCGTGATCGTGTGCAGGCGGCCCTTCGGACCGGTGAGCTGCACGCGGTCGCCGACCCGGAAGGGGCCGCTCAGGTGGGGGGTCTCGCTCATCGGGTCTCCAAGCGGGTGGGGGCGGCGGCGTGCGCGGCGTGCAGCACGGCCAGGTCGTCGGCGGTGCGGCCCTCGAGAGTGGGCCACAGGGCGTGGGCGCCGACCTCGTCGAGCGACACCATGAGCGGGATGCCGAGGGACACGGCACCGCTGGCGATCGCCGACCGCAGGCCGTTCGGCGAGTCCTCGATGGCGACGGTGTCGGCGATGTCGACGCCGAGCGCGGCGGCCGCCTGCAGGTAGGGGTCGGGGAACGGCTTCGGGCGCTCCACGTCGTCCCCGGCGACGACGACGTCGAAGGCGGGGAAGTCGATGAGGTCGACCACCGACAGGGCCATGCGCCGCATCGACATCGTCACGAGCCCGGTCTTCACTCCCGCGCGGCGCAGGTCGGCCAGCAGCTCACGGGCGCCGGGGCGGAACGGGACGCCGGTCGTGGCGAGCTGACGCAGG
>VGAV01000310.1 GCA_016870695.1 Actinomycetota bacterium
CGACCACGCGACGATGTTCCCGGATGCCACCGGGTGCGCCGCGATGTCCGTCGCGGTCCGGGCGGGGTCGGTGGCGGCTGCGACCCACGGCTGCACCGTCGAGGGCGTGTAGCCCGTGCCGGTGGCATCCGGTCGCAGGCGCACATACGCGCCGACGGCGAAGTCGCTGCCGCTGCCCGACAGCGTCGTGGTCAGTCGTTCGAGGGCGGTGGGGGTGAGGCGGTCGTCCGCGTCGAGGAAGCCGAGGTACGGGGTCTGCACGAGGGCGAGGCCGCTGTTGCGGGCGGCACCGAGTCCGCGCCGGTCATCGTGGCGCACGAGCCGGAACCGCGGGTCGGCCGCCGCGGCATCCGCGAAGACCTCCCGAGTGTCGTCGGTGGACGCGTCGTCGACAAGGACGGCGGTCCAGTCGTCGTGGGTCTGCGCGCGAAGGGAGTCGAGCGCTTCGCGCGCGTACTCGGCGACGTCGAAGCCGGGGACGATGACGGTGACCGCACGGGAGCTCACTCGCGCGATCCTACGCGGACCCCCGCCGCCGATCTGCGAATCACCGTGTCCCACTTTGTGCAGCTCAGGGCCGCTGGATCTGCACATTGTGGGACATGCCGGTCGGGGGTCCGCTGGTCAGAGCGGCGGTGTCCCACTTTGTGCAGCTCAGGGCCGCTGGATCTGCACATTGTGCGACATGCCGGTCGGACACCCGCAGAGCGGAACCCCGGCTTACGCGGACTGCACGGCGGCGACGGAGGCGGCCACGGCGTCGGCCACCGGGCGGAGGTCGTCGCGCAACCCGTGCGGCAGGGTGAACCGCACCGCCGTGCGGGCGTCGTCGTGCGGGACGCCGAGGGCGAGCAGGACGTGGGACGCCTCGTCGCTCCCGGCCGCGCAGGCCGAGCCGCTCGATGAGACGACGCCGCGGCGCTCCAGCTCCAGCAGCACCGTCTCGCCGTTGACCCCGGGGAAGACGAAGCTGGCCGTCCCCGGGAGCCGCCGGGTGGGATGCGCGGTGAGTCGCGCGCCGGGCACGAGGGCGCGCACGCGGGCGATGAACGCGTCGCGGATCGCGCTGACGCGTTCGGCCTCGGCGACCCGCTCGCCCTCTGCGAGCTCGAGGGCCGTCGCGAGCGCCACGGCTCCGGCGACGTCGGGGGTGCCGGACCGCCGTCCGCCCTCCTGCCCGCCGCCGTGGAGAAGCGGCTCGAGGGGGACGCGTCCCCGCACCGCGAGGATGCCGGTGCCTTTCGGAGCGCCGATCTTGTGGCCGGCGATGGTGAGCGCGTCGGCGCCGAGATCCGCGAGGGGGAGCCAGCCTGCCGCCTGCACGGCGTCGACGTGGACCGGCACACCGCGCTCGTGCGCGACCGCCGTGAGCGCGGCGACGTCCTGCACCGTGCCGACCTCGTTGTTGGCGTACCCGACGCTCACCAGAGCGGTGTCGTCCCGCAGCGCGGCCGCCAGGGCTGCGGGGGCCAGCACGCCGTCCCCGTCGACGGGGGCGTGGCTCACGTCGAACCCGTGCAGGCGGTGGAGGTAGTCGGCCGAGGCGAGGACGGACTCGTGCTCGATGGCCGTGGTGACCAGGTGACGTCTCCCGCGCGGGAGGGCGCCCAGGGCGATGCCCTTGACCGCGGTGTTGTTCGACTCCGTGCCGCCCGAGGTGAACAGGACGTCCCGCGTGCGCATCCCCAGCACGGCCGCGACGCGGGTGCGGGCGTCCGCCAGTGCGGTCGCCGCGGCCTCGCCCACCTCGTGCGTGCTCGACGGGTTGCCGAACCAGCGGGTGAGGTACGGCGCCATGGCTTCCAGCACCTCGCGGCGGACCGGGGTGGTGGCGGCGTTGTCGAGGTAGAGGGTCATGCCCTCAGACCGTGATGCGGACGTCGAGACCGAGGTCGAGGGCGGGTGCGGAGTGCGTCAGCGCCCCGACGGAGATGACGTCGACCCCCGTCTCGGCGATCGCCCGCACGGTCTCGAGGGTCACGCCGCCGGAGGCCTCGACCTGGGCGCGGCCGGCGATGCGCTCGACGCCGGTGCGGAGGTCGGCGAGCGAGAAGTTGTCCAGCATGATCGTGTCGACGCCGGCCGCGAGCACCGCATCGATCTGATCGAGGCGGTCGACCTCGACCTCGACGTGGGTGGTGTGCGGGAGCCGGGCGATCGCGCTCTGCAGCGCCTGCGTGACGGGAACCCCGCTGGCCGTGAGGACGGCGAGGTGGTTGTCCTTCGCCATGACGGCGTCCGACAGCGAGTACCGGTGGTTGTGCCCGCCGCCGTCGCGGACGGCCTGACGCTCGATCATCCGCAGGCCGGGGGTGGTCTTCCGCGTGTCGACGATGCGGGCGCCGGTGTGCTCGACCTCGGCGACGTAGCGGCTCGTCAGCGTCGCGATGCCGGACATCCGCTGCACGAAGTTCAGCCCGATCCGTTCCGCGGTCAGCACGGCGCGCGCGGGACCGGACACGACCGCGAGCACGTCGCCCGCCGCGAACACCGCCCCGTCCGTCACGCTCAGGCGGACGTCGACGAACGGGTCGGTGAGGGCGAAGGCGGCTGCGAACACGGCACCGCCGCTGAAGACGCCGGGCTCTCGGGCGACGAGATCGGCCTGGGCGGTCGCGTCCGCCGGGACCAGCGCCTCGCTCGTCAGGTCGCCCCACGGCGCGTCCTCCTCGAGGGCGGCGGCGACGACACGGTCGATGGCGGTGCGGGTCAGCATGCGAGGGCCTCCGAGGGCGAGAGGATGGATGCCGCGGACGTGCGTCCCTCCGCAGTGGTCGCGGGGGCGTCGGAGCGGAAGTGCGCGCCGACCGAGCCGGTCCGCGCGCGGGCGGCGTCGACGACGTGTGCCGCCACCAGGAGGAGGTTGTCGTCCTCGAGCGAGGACGGGGCGCCGGCGGCCCGCCATGCCGCGAGGATCCCGGCCGCGCGGTCGAGTCCGTCGCCGTCCCGGATCAGCCCGGCGGCGTCCCACAGCAGCTGCTGCAGCGTCTCGCGCGAGAACGGCGGCGCGTCGGCGGTCGGCGCCATGGGCTCGTGAGCCGGCTGCCGAACCGCGGGCACGACGGGCCTCCCGTCCAAGAGCGGTCGCCCCGCGGCATCCCCCGCCCGCGCCCCGAAGACGGCCCCCTCGAGGAGGGAGTTGGATGCCAACCGGTTCGCGCCGTGCACGCCCGTCCGGGCGGTCTCGCCCACGGCGTAGAGGCCGGGGATCGTCGTCCGGCCGTCGAGGTCGGTGACGACACCGCCCATGAGGTAGTGCGCGGCAGGCGTGACGGGGATCGGGGCGCGGCTCCAGTCCAGACCCCGCGCCCGGACGGCTGCGTCGATCGTGGGGAAGCGGGAGGCCAGCCGTTCCGCGCCGAGGGCCGTGGCGTCCAGGCGGACGGGGCGGCCGTCCTGAGCGGCCATCGCGCGCGCGTTGGCGCGGGCCACGACGTCGCGCGGGGCCAGCTCCCCGTCCGGGTGGGCGTCGAAGGCGAAGCGGCGGCCGTCGTCGTCGACGAGGACGGCCCCGTCGCCGCGCACCGCCTCGGAGACGAGGAAGGGCTCGCCGGCGGCGAGGGCGGTCGGGTGGAACTGCACGAATTCGAGGTCCGCGACCGCGGCGCCGGCGCGGATGGCCGCGGCGATGCCGTCGCCCGTGGCTCCGGCCGGGTTCGTCGTGTGCGCGTAGAGCTGCCCCGCCCCGCCGGTGGCGAGGACGACGGCATCGGCCCGGAGCTCGGCCGTCGCTCCGTCCACGACGAGGGTCACGCCGGCGACACGTCCGTCGACGAGGAGGAGGTCCCGGAGGGCGGCGTGCTCC
>VGAV01000311.1 GCA_016870695.1 Actinomycetota bacterium
GGCGCGCGCGATGGCCCGCGCCCCGCAGGACCGCTACGCCAGCGCCCGCGAGCTCGGGGAGGCGCTGCAGCAGGTGCAGGCCGAGTTGCAGCTCGCATCGACGCCGCTCGAAGTGCCCGCCGCCCCGTGGACCCCGCAGGTCGGCACGGTCGACTTCTCGGACGGGACTCTGCGCGGCCCCGCCCGGTCGCGGATCGAGCGCGAGAAGTCGCGCAAGTTCCGCGACTCCTCCGGCGTCCGGGGCCTCGCGCGGGACGAGGACACCGACATCTCGACCCCCGCTCCGTCGCTGCACCGGTCGGTGCCGTGGGTCCTCGGGGCCCTCGCGGCGGTGGCCGCGGGTGCCGTCCTCATGGCCGCGCTGTTCGCGACGGGGGTGCTGTGATGCGCCGTCGCACCATCGCCGGTCTGGCGGCGAGCATCGCCGCGGCCGCGCTCGTGGTCACCGCCTCCATCGTCTGGCCGGGGCTCGACGCCCAGGAGACGCCCGAGGTCGACACGTCGGTGTGGGCGCTGCAGACCGGCGACGGTCAGCGCTACGCGCGCGTCAACACGACCGTCGGCGAGCTGGACACGGTACGTACGGTCGGCAATCCGACGCAGGTCGCGCAGGCCGGCGACGGCGCGTACCTCTTCACCGACAGCTTCAGCAAGCTCGCCCGCATCGACGAGGCGCAGCCGATCGACCTGGAGCAGGAGCAGCTCGACGACGCGCCGGACAGCCCGTCCGGGACGACTTCGGTGGTCACCGCGGGGGACTTCGTCGTCTACCGCACCGACACCGGTGTGCTGCACCTCGGGCGGTTGAGCGAGGCCGGTCGGACGCCGCCGGAGTTCGACCCGTTCGGCACCGCGGGCGACGAGGACGCCCCCTCCTACACGGCGGACGCCGTCGCGCTGGACTCCCGCGGCATGCTCTTCTCCTACTCCGCCGCGGACGGCTCGGTCGTGAGGTACGACCTCGACGCCGACGAGCTGCGCGGACGCGACGCGCTCGACGTGGACGCGGCCGCGCCGGTGCTGTCCGCGGCCGGTGACGACTGGGTCCTCCTCGACGCGGAGGACGGCCGGGTGTGGACGCGCGGCGGGGCGCAGACCACGATCGAGACGACCGAGCAGCTGGTGGTCGGCGAGCCCGATCCGACGGGGAGCGCGGTCTACGTGGCCGACGAGCAGTCGCTGTGGAGCATCTCGGTCGACGGGGAGGCGCGGCCGGAGGTCGGCGGCGCGGCGAGCGTCCGCGGGCAGCCCGCGCGTCCGATCGTGCACGACGGCGTCGTCTACGCGGCCTGGCTGCTGCCGGGCGAGGCGAGCGGCACGCTCTGGAGCTCCGTCGCGGGGGAGACCGGTCTCGACTACGCCGGGGCGACCCTGCCCGACCAGCGGCGCCCCGTCTTCGTCGCGACCGAGAACGCCGTCATCCTGAACGAGACGCGCACGGGATGGGTCTGGACCGTCCCGGACGGCCGCCTCGTCTCCTCGAGCCAGAGCTGGTCGCTCGACGACCAGACTCAGGATGCCGCCGTGCAGAGCGAGGAGCAGCTCAACGTCGTCCTCGACCCGAAGCCGCCGATCGCCGAGCCGGACGCGTTCGGCGTGCGCCCCGGGCGCCTCGCGACCCTGCCGGTCCTGCTGAACGACCACGACCCGAACGAGGACGTCCTCAGCATCGTCGGCGAGAGCGTCACGGGACTGGACCCCGGCTTCGGCTCCCTGTCCATCACCGACGACGGGCAGCGTCTCGCCGTCCGCGTGGCCCCGGACGCCACGGGGACCGCGACCTTCCAGTACGCCGTCACCGACGGCACGGCGGCGGACGGGCTGCTGTCCGCCCCGACCACCGTCTCCCTGACGGTCTCCCCGTCCGAGGCCAACAGCGCCCCCGTGTGGTGCGGCGTCGACCAGTGCCTGCAGCCCTGGCCCGTCCCCGAGGTGGCCCGCGGCGGCACCGTCACGGTGCCGGTGCTCCCCGGCTGGGTCGACCCCGACGGCGACCCCCTGCTGCTGCTGTCCGTCCAGAACCCGTCCGGCATCGGCAGCGTCGCCTCCACGCCCGCCGGCGAGGTCGTGTATCAGCACGCCGACGACGGCTCCGGCGCCGACCAGACCGTGCAGCTCGACGTCACCGTGGCCGACACCGCCGGCGCGACGACCGTCAAGCCGCTGCTGATCCGCGTCGCCCCCGACCCGGCGCTGGCCGTCCAGTCCTTCGCCGTGGTCGACACCGCCGGTTCGGGTCTCACCGTCGACGTCGGCCCGCACGTGACGGGCACGGCGGGCAGCGTCACGCTGTCGTCGGTGCGGGTCGTCGACGACGCCCGTGCGCTGGCGACCGTGGTCGGCGGCAGCACCACGTTCGACTTCGCGGCGAACGACCCCGGCGTCTATCGCGTCGACTTCACCGTGAGTGGAGGAGGACGGGATGCCACGGGCACGGCCCGCATCACGCTCCTCGCCGCCGACGCCCCGCCGCAGTTGTCGACCTCGCCCGTCGTCGCATTCGTCCGCCCGCAGGAGGACGCCACGCTGGACGTCTTCACCGCCGTGTCGAATCCCACCGGGCGCGTGCTGCTCCTGAGCGACGTCGAGGCGACCGCCGAGGAGGGCGCATCCCTCACGGTCGACACGGTCGGGCAGAACGACCTCCGCGTGTCGGGGACGACCGCGACCGGCGAGGCGGGGCTGCTGGGCACCGTCGGCTACACCGTCAGCGACGGCACGGACGACGAGGGCGCGCGCGTGGCGGGGGAGGCCACCGTGTATCTGCTCCCGCCGGCCCCGGAGATCGCGCCCATCGCCGTCGACGACACGGTCGTCGTGCGCGCAGGCGCCCAGGTCGACATCCCGGTGCTCGACAACGACATCTCCCCGGCGGGCGGGCGCCCGACCCTCGACCCGGCGACCGTGCAGGCCAGCCCGGCCTCGGACGGTCTCGCCTTCGCCTCCGGCGGGGTCCTGCGCTACCTGGCCCCCACGACCGCCGGCGCGTACGAGGTGACCTACCGCGTCTCCACGACCGGCACCCCGTCGCTCTGGGACGAGGCGACCGTCCGCATCACCGTCCTGGGCTCCGAGTCCAACCGCGCGCCTCTGCCGGACACGCTCGAGGGCCGCGTGCTCAGCGGCGGCACCACGAGCATCGACTTCGACGGCTTCGCGACGGACCCGGACGGCGACGCGGTCGTCCTGGACCGCATCGTCAGCCAGCCGGACCGCGGCACCGCGGCGATCTCCGCCGACGGCTCCGCCATCGTGTACACCTCGATCGCGGGTGACCGAGGGCAGGTCTCCTTCCGCTACCGCGTCGCCGACAGCTCCGGCGCGACGGGGGAGGGCACCGTGCGGATCGGCGTCCTGGATGCCGAGGCCAACCCGAGCCCCGTCACCTTCACCGACTACGTGCAGGTGCAGGCCGGCGCGGAGAGCACGATCCGCGTGAGCCCGCTCGCGAACGACGTCGACCCGACGCAGGGCCGCCTCCAGCTCACGGCGGTGCGCCCGGACCTGCCCGAGACGCTCGTCGACGGCAGCGACAACCCCGAGTACGACCGCCAGAACGCGCTGATCGCCGACGTCGGTACGACGGGCGTGGTCCTGCGGGCCGGAGAACTGCCCGGCACGATGTCGTTCCTCTACGACGTGGAGTCCTCGTCGGGCAACACCGGCCGCGGCCTGATCGTCGTCAAGGTCGTGCGCGAGCCCGTCCCGGACTACCCCGTCGTCGCGGACACGGTGCTCACGGCCGAGGACCGCGAGGACTTCACCACCGGGGTGGACGTGCTGGAGGGCAAGGCCACCTGGTCCG
>VGAV01000312.1 GCA_016870695.1 Actinomycetota bacterium
GGTACGCCGGGTGCGTGTTGATGATGCGCGGCTCCCACTGCGCGACGAGGTCGGCGGGGAGCAGACGCATGAGGCCGCTCAGCACGACGAGGTCGGGCTGCCACACGGCGAGCTGCTCGCCGAGCTCCGCCCCCCACTCGTCGCGCGAGGCGAACGACGAGTACGGGACGAGGAAGGTGGGGATGCCGAACTCCTCCGCGTGCGCGAAGCCCGCGGCCTCACGATCGGCACCGACCGCGATCACGCGCGCCGGGAAGTCGGGGGCGGAGGCCGCCTCGAGCAGGGCGCGGAGGTTCGAGCCGGTGCCGGAGATGAGGACGGCGACCGTGAGCACGCCGACAGTCTACGGGGATGCCTCCGCCCGCACCGGACCACCGCGGAGGCGGCGGGCGGACACCGCGACCGCGAGACGCGCCCGGGGCGCCCGCCGGTCAGCGGTCGCGCGGCTCGTCGCCGGAGCGGCCCCACTCCGGGGAGGCCCAGGCGTCGCGGATGCGCGCCCGCACCTCGTCGTCGCTGAGGTCGGCGGTGTCCGCGGTCGGCCCCGCGTCCACGCGGGGCACCGGCGCCGTGGGCCAGGCGTGGTCGACGTCGGACCCGATGCCGCTCGGCCCCGGTGACGGCGCCGGGTCGGCGGCATCCCGGGTCCTGTCGTCGCCGGGCCGGGCGGGGACGACGGGGTGCTCGCCGGTGTGCGGATCGAAGAGGGAACGCGGGACGACGGGGGTGCGGGTCGCGGCGGGGCGGGCCGGCTCGAGCTCCGCGACGGGCGCGCCGACGCGCGGCGACAGCAGCAGGATGGCGAGTCCGACGAACACCTCGAGGCCCAGCGTGAGGGCGAGGGGACCGGGTTCCGGACCGGTGTCGGCGAGACGACCGGGGCCCATGGACCCGCGGGCGAGGACCGCGAGCAGCGCCCCCGCCCCGCCGGTCAGCGCGGCCACCGCGATCGCGACGGTCAGCCGCGGGCCGACGGGCTCGGGGTCGCGTGTCGCAGGCAGGTGCGCTCGCAGGATCCACCCGGTGAGCGCACCCACGCCCATGGGCAGAAGCACGAGCAGCAGCAGCCAGGGCGTGGTCGTCTCGGGGACGGCGCCGAGGACCGGGATGCCGGGGAGCACGCCGACCTGCGTCCCCGCCGGGGTGACCGCGGTGTCGGTGCCCACCGCGAACCCCGGACCGGCGGCGAAGGACAGGCCCCACACGACGAGCGTGGGGAGGAAGGTCAGCTGCGCCAGCGCGATCACGGTGGCGCCGACGGCGTCGACGTTCATCGCCTGGAAGAGCGCGATGATCTGCGTGCTCCCGGCGACGAGCCCCACGACGACGACCAGCGCCCCCACCGAGACGACGCCGAGCACGCTCACGCCGAGCCCCCGCGCGATCAGCGCGGGCACACGCCCCCACGGTTCCGGCAGGTCGTCGAGGCGGACGCGGAGGGCGTCGATCGGGCCCTCGTCGCCGACCCGCCACGACCCGACGATCGCCCCGAGCAGCGCGGGCACGGCGAAGAGGAGGGCGGGGAACAGGATCGCCTGCCAGGTCTCGGATGCCACGAGCGGCGCCCCCGACGACACGGCGATGAGCGCGGTCAGACCGGCGAACACCGCCGAGCCCGAGAGCCAGCCGGTGACGGCGGCGCCCGCCTCGGCCGCGCGGACGCCGGAGCGGGCCGCGAACAGACCCGTGAAGACGGCGAAGGCGAGGGGTGCGAGCGACAGGGTGAAGGTCGCGAGCGCCGGGTCGATGCCGGTCGCGGCCAGGTACGCGTCGGGCAGGGTGACCGTGATCGGCACCAGGTGTCCGAGGTGCCAGACGGAGGCGGCGGCGGGCCAGAGCGCCGTCCAGTCGGGGTCGCCCAGACCGACGACCCACAGGAGGGCGAGCGGTGCGAGGACGACGGCGATGCCGCCGGCGGCCGCCAGGGCGGCGTCGAAGGCGGCGAGGAGGGCGACGATGAGACGGTGCATGGGCGAGAGCGACCCTACCCGCGGCGCGTGTGCGGCCCGTCCAGGCGCGGCGGGCGGACCCGGCTTCGCCGCTCGTGGCGGGGCCGGAGCCCGCGGGGCACGCGGGGCCGCCCTCAGCGAACGGCGGCGACCGGTCGTCGCGCGGCCGCCCATCGCTCCCACACCACGGTCGCCAGCCGCGGGTCGGCCCCGATGGGAGCGGTCGTCACGTCCGCGCCGGCCGCCTCGATCACGCGCGAGAAGTGGCCGGGGGCGAGCACGTAGCTGGCGGCGACGGTGCGGTGCCCGGCGGCGCGGGCCGTCTCCACGGCCGCGGCGATGCGGGGATCGGATGCCGCCGCGTAGGCCGCGATCACCGGCCCCTCGACCCCGGCGGAGCCGAGCAGGTCGGCCATCCGCTCGACGTCGACGACGGCGCCGGGGCGCGTCGATCCCGCCGCCGCGAGGACGACGGCGTCGCCCGGCTCGCTCCCGACGGCCCGGACGCGGTCGGCGAGGATCTCGGCCAGCACGGGATGCGGTCCGAGCGCCGGGGCGACCGGGATGCCGTCGGCCGCCTCCACCAGGTCGACCTCGGTGTGGTAGCCGGTCGAGAGCAGCAGCGGCACGATGACGATGTCGTCGGTGCGCTCCCGCGCCGCGGCGACGACGTCGGTCACGTACGGCCCGTGCACGTCGACGTAGGCCTCGTGCACCTCGACGCCCGCGGGGGCGGTGTCGCGGAGCACCTCGAGCAGCGCGCGGACGACGACGCGCCCCTCCTCGAACCGCGTCCCGTGGGCGCAGGCGATGAGCACAGCGGTCATGAGTCCTCCTCGTCGATCACATCGAGCCGGTAGCCGCGCTTGTACACGGTGCGCACGAGGTCGAGCCCGCCGAGGGCCTCCCGCGTGCGGGCGACGGCGACCTCGACCGCGTGCCCGCTCGCCCCGGCGTTCGACAGCGCGGCGATGAGGTCCGTGCGCGAGACCACCGTCCCGGGCTCGCGCGCGAGCGCGCGCAGGATCTCCACGCCCGTCCGCGGCAGCGGCGTGAAGGCGCCGTCCAGGACGATGCCGGACGACCGGATGCCGAGACGTCCCGCGGTCGTGGGGATGAGCGGCGCGTCGACGCCGCCGTAGTGCGTCACCACGGCCCGTACGAGCGCCCCGAGGCGTCCCCGGTCGGGCACGAGCGGGTCGATCCCCGCCTCGACGAGCGGACCCGCCGTGATCGGTCCGACAGCGGCCACGAGCAGCCGACCGTCCGCCGCCCGCGCGGCGATGCCGGGCAGCGCGTCCGCGCGCTCCGCGGCGAGGATCCACTCCCGCGCGGCAGGGGCGGAGGTGAAGAGCACGGCGTCGATCTCGCCGCGGGCGACCTGACGCGTGGATGCCGCGACGATCTCGGGGTCGGGCGGCGGCCCCCAGCGGTAGATGGTGAGGCTCGTGACGCGCGCGCCGGCGTCGGCGAACGCCTCGTCGAGGCCGTCGGCGCCGGAGCCGTGGTGCTGCACGGCGACGTGCAGCCCCTCGATGCCCTCGGCCACGAGGAAGTCGCGCAGCTCCGCCGAGGTCTCGCTCTCGGCGACCCAGTCGGCCTCGAACCCCGCCTGCTGGATCGCCCCGCGGGCCTTGGGGCCGCGCGCCACGATCCGCGCCCCGCGCATCACCGCGCCGAGGTCGTCGTGCAGCCCCGCCTCGTCAGCGGTCTCCATCCATCCGCGGAAGCCGACGCCCGTGGTCGCGACGACGATGTCGGGCGGGTCGTCCACGAGGGCCCGCGTGTGCGCGATGAGCTCGTCGTCGTCGACGTGCGGGACGATCGTCAGCGCAGGCGCCACGCGGACGCGGGCG
>VGAV01000313.1 GCA_016870695.1 Actinomycetota bacterium
TCGATCTACGTCGTGCTCGGACTCGCCCTCGCGTACGCCTTCCACCGCCGCAAGCGTCCGCGGACCATCCGCTGGGCGCTCGAGCCCATCCTCGGCGCCCGCCTCGTGCAGGGCGGATGGGGAAACGCGGTAGACGTCGCCGCGCTCGTCGGGACGCTCTTCGGCGTGGCGACCTCGCTGGGGCTCGGAGTCATCCAGATCAGCGCTGGACTGGACTTCCTGGGCCTGTTCCCGCCCTCCGTCGTCAGCCAGGCGATCATCATCGGCATCATCACCGGCTTCGTCCTCTTCTCGCTGCTGTCCGGAGTGGGGCGCGGGATGAAGTGGCTGTCCAACATCAACCTCGTGCTGGCCGGCATCCTGATGCTCTACCTGCTCTTCGCCGGGCCGACCGAGTTCCTCCTGCGCGACATCGTGCAGTCGATGGGCAACTACATCCAGAGCTTCGTCGGGCTGTCCTTCACTGTGAGCGCGTACTCGGGCGACGAGGGCGTGGCCTGGCAGGGGGCGTGGACGGCGTTCTACTGGGGCTGGTGGATCTCGTGGGCGCCCTTCGTCGGCATCTTCATCGCGCGCATCTCCCGTGGTCGCACCGTGCGGGAGTTCGTGGTGGGCGTCATCCTCGTGCCCACCCTCGTCGGCATCGCGTGGTTCACCGTGCTGGGCGGATCGGCGATCTACGCCGAGCTGACCGGCCAGTCCTCCCTCGTCGCGGAGGACGGCACCGTCGAGGTGTCCACGGCCCTCTTCCAGCTGCTGGAGGGCATCCCCGGCTCGGTCGTCCTGGTCGTGGGCTTCCTCATCCTCATCGGGGTCTTCTTCATCACGTCGGCCGACTCGGGCGCGCTGGTCATGAGCATGATCGCGACGGGCGGTGAGGAGGAGCCGAAGAACTGGGTGCGCGTCTTCTTCGCTCTCGCGACGGCGCTGATCGCCTTCGCGCTCCTGCTCGCGGGCGGACTGATGGCCCTGCAGACCGCGGCGATCAGCATCGCTCTGCCGTTCAGCCTCGTGCTGCTCGCGATCTGCTGGGCGACGGTGACGGCGTTCCGCCGGGAGTTGCGCGCGTACGACCGCGCCGAGCGCGCCCAGCTGCGCGACGCCATCGGCGCGCACTACGGCCTCGAGGTCGAGGAGCCCAACGAGCGCGGGATCTTCGGCATCCCCGCGCGCTGGCGTCGTCGTCGGGAGGCGGCGGCGGCCCCTGACGCGGCAGGGGAGCGGACGGATGCCACCCCGGTGGCATCCACGCCCCCCGACTGACTCCGTTCCCCCGATCCGGCGTGTGCGCCCGGGCCTGTGATCCCGCGTGCGTGGGTGTATAGTCCATCTGGACTAGTCGACATGGACCATGAGGGGGATGGATGCCGGACGCCTCTCGTCTCACCCCGCTCGCGGTCATGATCCTCGCGACCCTGCGCGAGGGCGACATGCACACCTACGAGCTCATGCGCCTCCTGCGCGAACGCCGGGATGACCGGCTCGTCCCGCTGCAGAAGGGGACGATCTACCACACGGTGGCGCGCCTCGAGCGGGACGGCCTGCTCGAGGAGGCCGGTGTGGACCGCGAGGGCAACCGCCCGGAGCGCACCACCTACCGTCTCCTCCCCGCCGGACACCGGGCGGTCGAGGAGTGGGTGCGCGCCGAGCTGCCGCAGATCGAGCGGCCCAGCGAGTTCCGCGTCGCCCTGTCGGAGGCGCACAATCTCGAGCGCGACGAGGTCGTCGCCCTGCTCGACCAGCGCCGCGCGCTGCTCGTTTCCTCCGTCGACGAGCACCGTTCCGGTCTCGAGGGAGCCGCCGGACGCGGCGTCCCCGAACAGTTCCTCGTCGAGCTGCAGCGGCAGTCCGCCCTCCTCGACGCGGAGGTGGCGTGGCAGGACTCCCTGCGCGCCCGTCTCGCCAATCAGTCCCTCCCGTGGGGCATCGCCGAGATCCCCGACCACATCCGTCAGAAGCATCGCGTCTCGAAGGAGACCACCCCATGACCGACTCCCGCGCCGCCTCGGCGGCATCCCCCTCCACCGGGTCCTTCCGGACCCCCGCGCGCAGCCCATGGCCGGCCCTCTGGGCCCTCGTCATCGGGTTCTTCATGATCCTGGTCGACACCACGATCGTGTCCGTGGCCAACCCGGCCATCAAGGCGGCCCTCGATCCGAACACCGGCAACCTCGACAACGTCGTGTGGGTCACGAGCGCCTACCTGCTCACCTACGCGGTACCGCTGCTCATCACCGGTCGTCTCGGCGACCGCTTCGGGCCGAAGAACATCTACCTCATCGGCCTGGCGCTGTTCACCCTCGCCTCCCTCGCCTGCGGCCTGTCGACGTCGCTGGAGATGCTCATCGTCGCCCGCGCCGTCCAGGGCCTCGGCGCCGCGCTCGTGACGCCCCAGACGATGGCCGTCATCACCCGCACGTTCCCGCCGCAACGCCGAGGCGCCGCGATGGGCCTGTGGGGCGCGACCGCCGGTGTCGCGGTGCTCGTGGGTCCGCTCGCGGGCGGCCTGCTCGTCGACGGCCTCGGATGGGAGTGGATCTTCTTCATCAACATCCCCGTCGGCATCATCGGCTTCATCGCCGCGCTCGTCCTCGTCCCTCAGCTGCCGCGCACGTCGCACCAGTTCGACATCCTCGGCGTCGTCCTCAGCGCCCTGGGCCTGTTCCTCATCGTCTTCGGGCTGCAGGAGGGCGAGCACTACTCCTGGGCGGCGTGGATCTGGGTCATGGTCGTCGCCGGCATCGCCGTCATGGCGGTGTTCATCTGGACGCAGGCCCGCAGCAAGGGTGAGCCGCTCGTCCCGCTCGCGCTCTTCCGCGACCGCAACTTCTCCGTCGCCAACCTCGCGATCGCCACGGTCGGATTCACCGTCACGAGCATGGCCCTGCCGCAGATGTTCTACCTGCAGCTCGCCCGCGGGCTCACCCCCACGCAGTCCGCGCTGCTGCTCATCCCGCTCGCGATCCTCTCGGGCGCCCTCGCCCCGTTCGCGGGCAAGCTCCTCGACCGCACGGACCCGCGGTTCCTCCTCATCCCCGGTCTCCTCCTGGTGGGCGGGTCCCTCGGGCTCTACATCGCGCTGATCCTGAACGACGCGCCCATCTGGGCCTTCCTCATCCCGTCCGCGCTCATGGGCGTCGGCAACGCGGGCATGTGGGGACCGCTCGCGACCACCGCGACGCGCAACCTGCCCCCGCGGCAGGCCGGTGCCGGCGCGGGCATCTACAACACCACCCGGACCGTCGGCTCCGTCATCGGCTCGGCATCCATCGCCGCGTTCATGCAGGCGCGCCTCGAGGCGAACCTGCCCGGTGCCGGCGACGCCACGGAGAGCTTCGGCTCGGGCTCGCTGCCCCCGCAGATCGTCGAGGGCTTCTCGACCGCGATGGGCCAGGCGCTGGTCCTGCCGGCCGTGGTCATCGCCGTCGGCCTGCTTGCGGTGCTGTTCATGCGACGTCCGTCGATGATCCGCCCGCACGGCGCGCCTCGGGAGGCCGTTCCGGCCGCTCCCGTCACCGCGGGGGAGTAGCGACCAGAGCGAAGGGAGGGGATGTCGGCCGGCATCCCCTCCCTTCGTCGTCCGCGGGAGGGGAGGGGATGCCGCGGAGGGAGGACGCCCGGGTCGGGTTCGGCCCTCCGCTGCCGACATCTCCTCTCCCCGCCGACACCGGCGCGTGTGGGGGAGGGGAGGGGATGCCGCGGAGGGAGGACGCCCGGGTCGGGTTCGGTCCTCCGCTGCCGACATCTGCTCCGCCCGCCGACACCGGCGCGTGTGGGGGAGGGGAGGGGA
>VGAV01000314.1 GCA_016870695.1 Actinomycetota bacterium
GTTTACGACGGCACGCTGACCTCGATCGACGGCGTCCCGGTGACCCCGCGACTGCCGCAGGCCGGCTCGGGCACCCGCACGTTCTTCCTGAACGCGCTGGGCTACTCCGGCAGCGCCCCGACCGCCCCCGCCGTCAACGACACGGGCAACATCACCCCCGAGAACGACGCGACCGTCCTCGGTGACAACGAGATCATCCCGTTCTCCGTCGCCAACTGGGTTTCGCAGGCCAACAACGTCTCGGGCGTCAACACGCTCGCGACGGCTCCGACGGTCCAGCTCGGTTCACCCGTATCGGGTCAGGTCCCCTTCACCGGCACCGCGCCGAACCTCGTGCCGAACTCGGGCTTCTACGCCAACACCACGTTCGGTCGCGACACCTATCTGATCGTCGAGCGCGCCAAGGTCGTGTCGTCCTTCACCTACAGCGGCGCGCCCGCCTACGACCCGGTGCTCGCCGGCCTGGTCGACTCGAGCAAGACCACGAGCTTCACCAACTTCGGCACCGCACCCTTCGCGCCGGGCGCCGTCAAGCGCAAGTACGGCTTCCTCGCTCCCAGCACCACCACCCCCATCGCGGCCTACGCCGCGGGTTGATCCTCACCTCTCCTGAAAGGCATTCCTCTCATGAACCGCATGTCGAAGGTGAAGGCGGCCCTCGCCGCCGCCGTCGCCCTCACGCTGCTCTCCGGTGGGGCGGTGTCCTCGGCCTCGGCCGCCGACACCACGACCTCCGCGCCCCCGTCCCTCGAGGCGATGTACCTGTGGAACAGCGACGAGACGCTGCTCACCAGCTCCTCGACGATCGGCTGGGGCCAGCAGGTGCTCGGCTACCCGAAGAACACGGACTTCACGAACTACGACGCCTACTTCACGGCGCCGTCGCAGGCGGCGCAGCCGTACGTCTTCCTCGCGCCCCGGGGTGACGAGCTCGACCCGCAGAAGTGGATCTCGAAGGCGATCAACGGCTTCGCCCCCGGCACCAAGAAGGTGCTCACGCCGAACCTGGCGCCCGAGAACACCGCCGGCGTGAATCTGGCCTCGGCCAAGGCGAACGGCGGCACCTTCTCGCTCGGTCTGGCCTTCACCGACCAGAACGCGGCCGTCGTCTACGGCGTCACCTTCGTCCACATCACGGTGCAGCCGGGCGGAAGCTACACCTACGAGCCGACCACCTTCGTGACCGGCACCACCCCGACCCCGGCCCCGACCGGGAGCTCGACCGACGTGGGCATCTCGGCGGACGTGCAGGAGGCGGCCGGCGCGCTCACCTTCAAGGTCCCGACCACCTCGATCGCGCTCACCACGGCGATCAACGCCGCGACGCAGCTCTCCGAGTCCACGGGCACGATCAGCGGCATCCGCGTCGACGACACCCGCCGGACGGTCGACCGCAAGGGGTGGAGCCTCACCCAGTCGGTGACGGACTTCACCTCCGGGTCGAACGTCATCGACAAGAAGAACCTGGGCGTCACCGTGTCGAAGGTCTCCGGCTCCGCCGCGAGCGCCGCCGTCGCGCAGGCGGCCGGCTCGGCGGTCTTCCCGTCGCCGTTCGCCACGGGCGACGCGGGCGTGCCCGCGCAGCCCACCACCGAGCTGAAGGCCGACCTCAAGCTCGTGGCCCCCGCCGGCACCCCGGCGGGCACCTACACCTCGAAGATGACGCTCACGCTCGTCTCGAAGTGACCCGACGGGGGAAGGGGCGGCACGACACGTGCCGCCCCTTCTCTCGGACCAGGGGCGTTCACACCTCGTTCAGCACGGCGCTGCGCCGCCGTAAGCCTTCCCTGCGGAGATATATCGTGCAGTTCTTCCGGACCGCGGTGCGCCCGAACGCCCGCCCCCTCCCCGCGCTCGCCGCCGTCCTGGCCGCCGCGATCGCCCTCGGCTCGGCCGTCCCGGCCGGGTCCGCCCGCGCCGACGACGCGGCCCCCGTCGACGAGATCGGCATCTCCGCCCAGCCCGTCAGCGGTGACGGCGCGACGCGCAGCCGCTTCGACTACACGATCGCCCCCGGGCAGAGCCTCGACGACGCGTACCAGGTCACCAACCGCAGCACCGCGCCGCAGACGTTCACGGTCTTCGCCACCGACGCCTTCAACACCGACGACGGCTCGTTCGCGCTGCTCGAGACCGGCACCGCTCCGACCGACGCCGGCGCGTGGGTGTCCTTCGACGGCCAGAGCTCGGTCGTGATGACCCTCCAGCCCGACGAGAGCGCCACCGTGCCGTTCACGCTGCGGACGCCCGACGACGCGACGCCCGGCGATCACGCCGCCGGCATCGTGGCATCCGTCCAGACCTCCGACGGCCAGGTGCTCGTCGACCGCCGTCTCGGTGCGCGCCTGTACGTGCGCGTCCCCGGGGACCTGCAGCCCAGCCTGTCGATCGCGGGCATGTCGGCGTCGTACAGCCCCGGCCTGAACCCGTTCGCCGGAGAGACGACCGTCACGTTCACCGTGCGCAACGCGGGCAACGTGGCGCTCTCGGGCGACCTCAAGACCGAGGTGCGCGGGCTGTTCGGCATCGGGCTGTCCGCGCCGCTGGAGGAGGAGGTCGCCGAGATGCTGCCCGGCAGCACGCGGACGATCACCACGACCGTCGCCGGCGTCGGGCAGTGGGTCTACCTCGCCCCCGTCGTCACGCTCTACCCCCGCGTGGATGCCACGGCGCAGAACCCGGGTGCCCTGACGAGCGTCAGCCGCGACACGGTCGTCTTCGCCATGCCGTGGGCCGCGCTGGCGCTGCTGCTCGTCGCGGGCCTCGTCGTCCTGGTCGTCCGTGTCCGCCGTCGCCGGGACGCCGTCCGGGCGCAGGAGTGGATGGACTTCGCCGAGGCGGAGGCTCGTCGCAAGGCCGAGGCCGAGCGGGAGCCGGCCGTGGCCGAGACGCGCTCGTGAGGCGCGGGATCGGGGCGCGCCGGGGCGCGCTCGTCGCAGCGCTCGCGGGGACCGTGCTCGCGCTGGCGCCGCTCGTGGTCTCGGCGGCGGCCGCCGCGCCCGCCGGCACGGTGCTCGTGTGCCCCACGCCGTCCGCGGCACCGACGCCGGCGCCGACCGGGGCACCCTCCGACGGCGTGGGCATCACGGCTGTCGTCTGCGGTCCCACCGCCGCCGCCGGCGGCGGCAGCGCGCCGTCCGCGGGTCTCGGCGGGACCCGCGGCTCCTCGTCCTCCTCTGCGACCGGGTCGCGATCGGGCTCCGGCTCGGCGACCGGCACGGCGCAGACGCCGTCGTCGGTGGCGCCGGGAACGACCGATGACCCCGTGGCGGAAGACGCCGTCGACCTCGGCGGCATCCTGTCGATCGGGGGGCTGACGACGGGCAGCAGCCTGTCGCTGAACCCGTTCGGCGGGGACGTGCAGGTCTGGTTCACCGTGCGCAACACGTCGCGCTCGACCATCGACGCGACCGCCGACTTCTGGATGGAGAACGCCTTCGGACTGCGTCTGGCGACCGTCGACGGTGTCGCGGTGGCCGGGCTGAAGCCGGGGGAGACGCGGACCGTCGGCGCCGATCTGACGGGAGCCGGCCAGTGGACCGTGCTCACCACGCACGCGCGGCTGAACCCGCCCGCCCAGGTGGACGACGTCGGCCTCTCCTCGCTCACCCGCGACGCGACGGTCTTCGTCGTACCGTGGCTCACGCTGCTGGTGCTCCTCGTGGCGGCGATCGCGGCGACGGCCGCCGTGCTGCTGCGTCGCGCCGTCCTCGGACCGGTTCCGACGGAGGCGCGCGCATGACCGTCTCGGAGACGCACGTGCCCGCCCGCGCCCGCCGCGTCCCGC
>VGAV01000315.1 GCA_016870695.1 Actinomycetota bacterium
TTGATGAGGACCGCGAAGATCGACCCCGGCGAGGCGGGGGCGACCAGGCCCGACTGGAAGATGACGTTCGTCAGGACGCCCGTCGCACCACCGGCGATGAGGCCGAGGATGAGGATCGGCTTGGCGAGGACGTACGGGAAGTACACCTCGTGGATGCCGCCGAGGAACTGGATGATGAACGCACCCGGGGCCGTGGCGCGCGCGGCGCCCACACCGAAGACGGCGATCGCGAGCAGCAGACCCGCACCGGGGCCGGGGTTGGCCTCGACGAGGAACAGCAGGCTGCGGCCGGTGTCGACGACCTGCTGGCTGCCGAGCGGGGTGAAGACGCCGTGGTTGATGGCGTTGTTCAGGAAGAGCACCTTGGCGGGCTCGACGATGACGCTGGCCAGCGGGAGCAGACCGGTCTGGACGAGCCAGCCCACCGCGCCACCGAGCACCTCGGTCACGAAGCGCATGATCGGCGCGAGGAAGAAGAACGCCGCGAGCGCCGAGAAGAACGCCACGAAACCGGCCGAGAAGTTGTCGACGAGCATCTCGAAGCCGGGCTTGATCTTGCCCTGCCACGGCTTCTCGACGACCTTCAGCAGCAGCGCCGCGAGCGGGCCGGCGATCATCGCGCCGAGGAACATGATGGTGCCGTCGGCACCGGTGATGACACCCATCGCCGCGACCGCGCCGACGACGCCACCGCGGTGGCCGTGGACGATGCGACCACCGGTGAAGGCGATCAGCAGCGGGAGCAGGTAGGTGATGATCGGGCCCACGAGGCCGGGGTAGACGGTGCCGTCGGCACCCGTGCCGCCACCGAGGATGTACGAGTCGGCCCAGCGCCATCCCTCGACGGGCGACTCGGAGCCGATCCAGCCGGTGGGGATGAACAGGGCCGTGATGAGGCCCCACGCGATGAAGGCCGCGATGTTGGGCATGACCATGCCGGAGAGGAACGTGCCGAACCGCTGGATCCGGACGCGCACACCTCCCGGCGCGGTTGCGGTAGACGTCGTCGTCATTGCTGTGTCTCCTTGTCGTCGTCGCGGCGGGTACCGCGATCAGTGTTGTGCCGGGTCAGACCGCGACAGGGGTGGAGGCGGACTGGGCCGCCTCCCGGGCGGAGGCCGCGTCGTCCGCGGCCAGGGCTGCCTCGGCGATGCGACGTGCATCGTCGAGAGAGTGCGAGAGCAGGGTGGCGCGCACGTCGGCGAGGGCCGTGGGGGCCATCGACAGCGTGGTGGCGCCGAGACCGACCAGCACGACCGCGAGCAGCGGGTCCGCCGCCGCCTCGCCGCAGATGCCGACGGGCTTGCCGTGGGCACGGCCGGCGGCGCCGACCTCGCGGATGAGGCGGAGGACGGCGGGATGCCACGGGTCCTGGAACGACGCGACCGAGCCGAGCAGGCGGTCGGCGGCGAGCGTGTACTGGGTCAGGTCGTTCGTGCCGATCGACGCGAAGTCCGCGATCTGGAGGATGCGGTCGGCCAGCAGCGCGGACGAGGGGACCTCGACCATGACGCCGGTCGTCTTCAGGCCGTAGTCCTTCGCGAGCTCGGTGAAGTAGCGGGTCTCCTCGACGGTCGAGACCATCGGCGCCATCACCCACAGGTCGGCGGGGCCGGCCTCGGTCTTGCGGGTGGCGGCGTCGGCCTCGGCCAGCGCCGTCAGCTGCTCGCGGAGGATGTCCTCGCTCGCCCGCAGGGCGCGCAGGCCGCGGAGGCCCAGGGCCGGGTTCTCCTCGTGCGCGTCGTTGAGGAACGGCAGCGGCTTGTCGGCGCCGGCGTCGAGCACGCGCACGACGACCTTCTTGCCGGGGAAGGCGCTGAGCAGCTCGGTGTAGGCCTCGCGCTGCTCCTCGACGGTGGGCGCGGAGCTGGAGCTGAGGAAGAGGAACTCGGTGCGGAACAGGCCGACGCCCTCGGCGCCGAGCTCGACCGCCTCGGCGGCGCCGCCCGGCTTGCCGAGGTTCGCCAGCAGGGGCACCTTGGTCCCGTCCGACAGGGCGCCGTCGGTGATCGGGGCGGAGGCGGCGGCGGCGCGGGAGGCGGCGCGGGTCAGCGCGCGGCCCTTCTCCTCGTCGGTCGGGTCCACGGTGACGACGCCGGCGGCGGCGTCCACGATCACGGTCTGGCCGTCGGCGAGGTCCTTCGCGGCGGCGGCGCCGACGATGGCGACGATCGACTTCTCACGAGCGAGGATCGCGGTGTGGGACGTCGGGCCGCCCTCGGTGGTGACCAGGGCCAGCACCTTGTCGAGGTCGAGCAGCGCGGTGTCGGCGGGGGCGAGGTCCTTCGCGACGAGCACGAACGGGTGGCCCGGGTCGGGGACGCCGGGGGCGGCGACGCCGCGCAGACGGGCGATCACGCGCTGAGCGACGTCGTCGAGGTCGGCGGCGCGCTCGCCGAGGTAGCCGCCGAGGGCGGTGAGCTGCTCGCGGAACGACGCGAAGGCGTCGAAGACGGCGAACTCGCCGGTCTTGCCGGCCTGCAGGCGGGTGTCGACCTCGGCCTCGAGGGTGGGGTCCTCGGCCATCATGGCCTGGGCTTCGAGCACGTCGCGGGCGGCGCCGCCGGCGTGCGCGCCGCGCTCCTCGAGCTCGCGCGCGACCGCGGCGACGGCGTCGCGCACCCGCGTCGTCTCGTCCTCGACCGACAGCGTGCTCTTCGTGTCCTGGGGGGCGGGCAGGGGCTCCGCCATGCGTGCGATGGGGCCCTGGGCGACGCCCAGGCCGATTCCGACTCCGCGAAGTTCCGTCATGTCTGTTCTCTTCCTCACTCGGCGTCGTGGTCGGTCGTCAGCAGCTCGGACAGCCGCTCGATGGCGGCGTCGGCGCCGTCGCCGTCCGCCGTGAGCGTGACGTAGTCGCCCTGGTCCAGGCCGAGCGCGATGATGCCGAGGATGCTCGCGGCGTTCACCGGCTTGCCGGCGTCCTTCGCGATGGTGATCGGGATGCCGGCCTCCTTCGCCGCCTGCGCGAAGAGCTTCGCGGGCCGCGCGTGCAGGCCGTGCGACGAGCCGATGCGGACCGTGCGGGTGAGCTGGGGCATGGGGGTGTTCCTTTCCGGGCGGGTCAGACGCGGTCCGCGGTCGGCCGGGTGCTGAGCGCGTCTTCCACGAGCGCCAGCGTGCGGCTTCCGTCCAGGTCGGAGAAGACGTCCTCGGGCAGCAGCACGACCAGCACCCCCCTCGTCGCGGCATCCTGCTGGATCCGTTCCAGGTCGGGGGCCAGGTGCGGGCCGACGAGGACGATGTCGGTCGCGTCGAGGTCGTTCGGGATCGATCTCGGGGTCCCCGCTGTCGCGGAGTAGGGGAGGCCGCGATCGTGGGCGGCGTGACGAACACGCTGTGCGACGAATGTGCTCGACGCACCGGCGCCGCACACCACGAGGATCCTCATCGACCCGCCTCCTTCCCTCCGATTGTCATGAGCGGACTCCCAGCGGACAACCAGGTTCGTTTCCCACCCCCCGGAACATGGATGCCGCCCCCGGCGCCCGCGCGCGACGCACATGGTTGGATGGTTCTCAGCGCCGCATCCACCCATGGCGGCGCGGAGGACGGATCGTGACGACGAAAGCTCGCCAAGACCGCCTGCTGGCCCTGCTGCTGCGGGACGGGGAGTGGTCCACCGCCGCCTCCCTGGCCGACGCCCTCGGAGTGACCCCTCGGAGTGTGCGGTCCTACGTCACCGCCGTCAACGCGCGCGTGCCCGCGGGCGCGGCCATCGAGTCGGGGCCCCTCGGCTACCGCGCCGGGTCCGCCGCCGCGGCTGCCCTGCTCTCC
>VGAV01000316.1 GCA_016870695.1 Actinomycetota bacterium
GGGAGCGGGGCCAGGTGGGCTCCAGATCGCCCGCGGTGAGCCGGATCTCGTCCGGCAGCATCGCCCCCGGGCCGGGCACCATCAGCGTGCCGCGGTAGCGCTGCAGCAGCTCGCTCGCGAGACCCTGGACCGCCGACCCGGCGTTGCCGGTCACGATCTCGAGACCGTCGTTCATCACCCACGTCGTCGACGTGCGCAGCGCCCGCAGGGCCCGGGCGCAGTCCTCGTCGGCGGCGGCGGCGTCGGCGTCGAAGGTTCGGCGTGCGCGGGCGACCTCGGCGACGGTCGGGGCCTCCGGGTCGCGCTCCTCGAGCGGGAGGTCGATCTCGCGCTCGACCACCGCGAGATCGGAGACGATGGCCGCGCGGCGGGTCTCCAGCGAGGCGAGGGCCTCCGCATACGTCCGCAGCGCGCTCACCGCCGACGACAGCGCGGTCGCCAGCTCATCGGCGGCGGGCGACACGGATGCCAGGGCCCCATAGGCCGTCTGTGCTTCCGGCGCCTCGTACACGGCGCTCAGCCCGCTCCACGAGCTCGTGACGTCGGAGACGGCGTCGTCGAGCCCGTCGAGGGCAGCGGACAGCGTGTCCGCGGCGGTCGAGACGTCGGCGGACCGCGGGATCGTCGCGGGAGCGACGCTCACGGCTTGGACCCGTTCATCGTCGCCTGCGTCTGGGCGGCCATGTCGTAGTCCGCCTGCTCGTAGAGGGCGACGACCCCTTCCGTCGTCTCCGTCACGGTGCTGATGTGCCGCCGGATGCCCGCGAGGCGGATGAGGAACGGGTCGGCGGCGACCTCTGCCAGCGCCGTGGCGGTCTCACCCGCGCCCACGGCGCTCTGCGCCGACTCGAAGGCGTCCGCGGTGGTGATCACGACGGCGTCGATCGCGGACGCGTGCTCGTCCGTGGCACGGCAGACGGCGCGCGCCTGCACAGGGTCGATGCTCCAGGTCACGGTGATGGCATCCATTCATCCGGGGGTTCCGTGGGTCCAGGCTAGCCGGACGCCTGTCTGTCCCACCCCCGGGGTAGCGTGGGAGCGTGAACGCCGATCCCGCCGACCAGCGCCGACTGCTCGATCTCGCCGACCTCGACGCCCGTATCCGTCGGGACGAGCGCGTCGCCGGCAACCCCCCGCAGGCCGAGCGCGTGCGCGAACTCATCGCGCAGCGGTCGACGCTGTCGCAGGAGCTGGGGGCGCGCGCGAACGTCCGCGACGACATCGCCGCCGAGCTGAAGCGCCTCGAGTCCGACGTGTCGGTCGTGGACGCCCGCATCGCCCGCGACACCGAGCGCCTGGCCGCCTCGTCCAACGCGAAGCAGGCACAGGGGTTCGAGAACGAGCTCACCTCCCTCGCCCGCCGCAAGAGCGACCTCGAGGACGCGGAGATCGCCCTGATGGAGCGGCTCGAGGCCGCCGATGCCGCGGTCGCCGAGCAGGAGGCGCTCATCGCCGAGACGAACGCGCAGGGCACCCAGCTCAGCGCGGAGGCCAAGACCACCGTCGCCGAGGCCACCACCCGCCTCGAGGCCGCCCGCCGCGACCGGGACGCCGTTGCCGCGGCCATCCCCGCGGACCTCGTCGCGCTGTACGAGCGCCTCGCCGCGCGCGGCAACGGCGCCGGACTCCTGCGCGCCGGCGCGTGCGAGGCGTGCCGCATGGTCCTCCCGCCCAGCGACCTCAGCACCGTTCGCCGCGCGCAGACGGACGAGGTCGTCTTCTGCCCCGAGTGCGGCGCGATCCTCGTCCGCACCGAAGAATCCCGATGACCCGTCGCGGCGGCCGTGCCCACTGACACGGTCGTCGTCGGACGGGTCGCTGACGGCCGGTTCGCGATCGTCGCCGTCGACGGGGACACCGCGCCCACCGGACCCGCTCAGGAGCTGACCGCCGACGCGCTCCCCGCGGCGATCGCCGCCCGGCAGCACGATGGCGACGTGCGGTGGGTGTGGGCCGACTCCGCACTCGTCTACCCGCGTCTGCTCGAGGCCGGGGTCCGCGTCGCGCGCGTGTGGGACCTCCGCCTCGTCCACGGCATCCTCCGCGACGCGCAGGCCGTGACCGACGATCACGGCCTCCGGGCGAGAGGCGAATGGGATGCCGGGACGACGGCGCCCCGCTCGGGCGACACCCTCTTCGACCTGGGGGAGGCGGCATCCGGGATCCCCGAGACCCTCACGGCCGCTCTCGCCGAGTACCGCCGCCAGATCGCCGCGATCGCGTCGTCGACGTCGCCCGGCGCGCTCCGCTTGCTCTGCGCCGCCGAGTCGGCGGGGGCGCTCATCGCGGAGGAGCTGCACGCCGCGGGCGTGCCGTGGAGCCGGCGCGCGCACGAGGACATGCTCGAGCGCGAGCTCGGTGCCCGCCGGGGCGGCGGCCTGCCCGCCCGCATCGAGCAGACGGCGGCCGTCGTCCGTGCGGCCCTCGACGACCCGTCGGCATCCCTCGACTCGCAGCCGCGCCTGCTGCGCTCCCTGCGCCGGGCCGGCGTCCTGGTCCAGTCGACGAGCCGGTGGGAGCTGTCCGAGCACGACCACCCGGTCGTCGCCCCGCTCATCGCGTACAAGAAGCAGATGCGTCTCTATACCGCGAACGGGTGGGCGTGGCTCGACGAGTGGGTCCGCGACGACCGCTTCCGTCCCGTCTACGTCCCCGCGGGCGTGGTCACCGGCCGGTGGGCGTCGTCGGGCGGCGGTGCCCTGCAGATCCCGCGAGCGCTGCGCACGGCGGTCCGGGCCGACCCGGGCTGGACGCTCGTGACCGCCGACGTGGCGCAGCTCGAGCCCCGCGTGCTCGCGGCGATGTCGCGCGACACGGCGCTGGCCGAGGCGGCATCCGGACGCGACCTCTACGCCGGCATCGTCGAGCGGGGCGCCGTCGCGAGCCGCGCCGAGGCGAAGCTCGCGATGCTCGGGGCGATGTACGGGGCCACGACCGGGGAGAGCGGACGGCTCCTCCCGCGTCTGCGGCGCACCTTCCCGCGCGCGATGGCGCTCGTCGACGAGGCCGCCCGCATCGGCGAGGACGGCGGGGTCGTGCACACCTGGCTCGGGCGCACCTCGCCGACCGCCGGGTCGTCGTGGCGGGACCTGCAGGCGCGGGCCAGCGACGCCGCGGCATCCGGGATCGACGAGACCCGCGCGCGTCGCTCCGCCCGCGATCGGGGGCGTTTCACCCGCAACTTCGTGGTCCAGGGCACAGCGGCCGAGTGGGCGCTCGCCTGGCTGGCCGACCTGCGCACGCGCCTGTCGGCGTTCCCGGACGTGGATGCCGCGCGCTCCGCGCCCGCGTCGGGTCCCGTGTTCCACCGGTCGCCGCATCTGGCGTTCTTCCTGCACGACGAGATCGTCGTGCACACGCCCGTCGAATACGCGGACGCGGTGGCGGAGGCGGTGCGGGAGTCCGCGGCATCCGCGGGTCGTCTGCTGTTCGGGTCGTTCCCGCTCGACTTCCCTCTCGACCTGCGCATCGGACCGACCGCAGAGAAGGCGTGACCGCCCGCGACGGTAGACTCGGATGTGCGAATGGGTCGGCTGGACGGTCGCGTCACGGGTTCGCCCGTGCCGAGGAACGTCCGGGCTCCACAGGGCAGGACGGTGGGTAACACCCACCCGGAGCAATCCGCGAGACAGTGCCACAGAGAGCAGACCGCCCGCCTCGTGCGGGTAAGGGTGAAAGGGTGGTGTAAGAGACCACCGGGGTCGTGGTGACACGACCCGCACGGTAAACCTCGTCCGGAGCAAGGCCAGACAGGGGATGTCGACGCGGCTCGC
>VGAV01000317.1 GCA_016870695.1 Actinomycetota bacterium
TAGTCGAGCGTGGGCTCAAAGCTCGCCGGGGTGACCTTGGTGATGTCGTTCGGGATCTCGTCGAGGCGGTAGCCGATCGCCAGCTTGGCCGCGATCTTGGCGATCGGGAAGCCCGTCGCCTTCGACGCCAGCGCCGAGGAGCGCGACACACGAGGGTTCATCTCGATGACGATGATGCGACCGGTCGCGGGGTCGACGGCGAACTGGATGTTGCAGCCGCCGGTGTCCACGCCGACCGCGCGGATGATATCGATGCCGATGTTGCGCATCTTCTGGTACTCGCGGTCGGTGAGCGTGAGCGCCGGGGCCACCGTGATGGAGTCGCCCGTGTGGACGCCGACCGGGTCGACGTTCTCGATCGAGCAGACGACGACCGTGTTGTCGGCGGTGTCGCGCATGAGCTCGAGCTCGTACTCCTTCCACCCGAGGATCGAATCCTCGAGCAGCACCTCGTTGGTGGGCGAGTCGTGCAGGCCCGCGCCGCCGATGCGACGGAGGTCCGCCTCGTCGTACGCGAAGCCCGAGCCGAGGCCGCCCATCGTGAACGACGGGCGCACGACCAGCGGGTAGCCCAGCTTCTCGGCACCGGCCAGCAGCTCGTCCATCGAGTGGCAGATGACGGATGCCGCGACGTCGGCGCCCGCCTCGATGACGAGCTCCTTGAAGATCTGACGGTCCTCGCCGCGGTTGATCGCGTCGAAGTCGGCGCCGATGAGCTCGACGTCGTACTTCTCGAGGATGCCGCGCTTGTGCAGCTGGATGGCCGCGTTCAGGGCCGTCTGGCCGCCGAGCGTGGGGAGCACCGCGTCCGGCTTCTCCTTGGCGATGATCGTCTCGATGGCCTCGGGGGTGATCGGCTCGATGTACGTCGCGTCGGCGAAGTCGGGGTCGGTCATGATCGTCGCCGGGTTGGAGTTGACGAGGATGACGCGGACGCCCTCCTCGCGCAGCACGCGGCAGGCCTGGGTGCCGGAGTAGTCGAACTCGCACGCCTGACCGATGACGATCGGGCCGGAGCCGATGACGAGGACGGAGTGGATGTCGTCGCGCTTAGGCATTCTTGTTGGTCTCCAGGTTCGCGATCACCATGTCGCGGAAACGGTCGAACAGGTAGTTGGCGTCGTGCGGGCCGGCGGCGGCCTCGGGGTGGTACTGCACGCTGAACGCCGGGATGTCGAGGGCGCGGAGACCCTCCACCACGTTGTCGTTCAGGCCGATGTGGCTGACCTCGACGCGGCCGAAGCCGTGCGGGCTGTCGACGACCTGGTCCAGCGGGGCGTCGACGGCGAAGCCGTGGTTCTGCGACGTGATCTCGACGCGGCCGGTCGTCTTGTCGAGGACGGGCTGGTTGATGCCGCGGTGCCCGAAGGGCAGCTTGTACGTGCCGAAGCCGAGCGCGCGGCCCAGCAGCTGGTTGCCGAAGCAGATGCCGAAGAACGGCAGGCCGTCTCCGAGGACCGCGCGCAGCAGTTCGACGTGCTGGTCGGAGGCGGCGGGGTCGCCGGGGCCGTTGGAGTAGAACGCGGCGACCGGCTCGATCGCGCGGATCTCCTCGATCGTCGCGGACTGCGGGAAGACGTGGACGTCGAACCCGCGCGCAGCGAGGTTGTCGATCGTCGACTGCTTGACGCCGAGGTCGAGCACGGCGAGGTTGCCGATCCGCTCGGCCGTGGCGCGGGTGACCTCGACCTCGGTCACGGACACCTCGGCGCTCAGGTTGCGCCCCGCCATGCCGGGCGCCTCGCGCACGCGGCGCAGCTGCTCGTCGGCATCCAGGTCCGCCGCCTCGCCGGAGAAGACGCCGCCGCGCATGCTGCCCGAGGAGCGGATGCGACGGGTGACGGCGCGCGTGTCGATGCCGGAGATGCCGACGATGCCGTCCTCGACGAGCGCGTCGTCGAGGGAGCGGGTGGCGCGCCAGTTCGACACGACGCGCGAGGGGTCGCGCACGACGTAGCCGGCGACCCAGATCCGGCGGGACTCGGGGTCTTCCTCGTTCACGCCGGTGTTGCCGATGTGGGGCGCGGTCTGCAGGACGATCTGGCCCGCGTAGGAGGGGTCGGTGATCGTCTCCTGGTAGCCGGTCATGCCGGTGGCGAAGACGACCTCGCCGAGGGTCTCGCCGCGCTTGCCGTACGCGCGGCCGGGGTAGCGGGTGCCGTCTTCGAGCACGAGGACGGCGGGCTCGGTGGTGATCAGGGCGGTCATGAGTCGCTTCCTGTGGAGGTGAGGGGACGGATGGCGTCGGCGAGGGCTCGCGCCGAGGCGTCCTGGGGTCGGAGGTAGGTGTCGACGAGGGTGTCGTCGTCGATGCGCCAGGTCACGCGCGTCAGGCCGTCGCGCTCGACCACGCGGTCGATGGCGACCGTGGCCTGAGCGGCGTCGACGAGGCGGTCGCGGGTGAGCGCGATGCGCGGCTGTCCGGGCAGGTCGAGGGCGACGCCCGCGGAGCTGATCACGACGTCGGCGCGGGAGCGGAAGCCGAGGCCCTTGATCGCCAGGCGTTCGAGGGGCTCGCCGTGCCGGGTGGTCGCGACGTAGAGGCTCGCGAACGTCGCGGACTCGACCGCGTCGGCGGGGAGCTCCCCCACCGGTGCGGAGTACCGCGCGTCGCGCCGGGTTCGTCGCACCCAGGCCCACGCGAGCAGCGCGAGCACGAGCGCGGCGACGCCGACGATGACGAGCAGGGCGCCTTCGCGGGTCACGCGAGCGCCCCCGGCGCGTCGAGCACCGCACCGTCGGCGACGGTCGGGATGCCGCGGCGCACGGTCCAGCGGACCTCTCCGGGCAGCTCCCGGCCGAGGAAGGGCGAGTTCTTGCTGCGGCCGCGGAGGTCCTCCAGGGCGAAGGGGCGGGACGGGCGCGGGTCGTACAGCGTGAAGCTCGCCGGCTGCCCCACGGCGACCGGGGTGCCGTGACCGTCGAGACGGCCGATGCGCGCCGGCGCCGCCGACATGACACGGGCGACGTCGGCCCACGTCAGCAGACCCGTGTCGACCATCGCCTGCTGCACGACGCGGAGGGCGCTCTCGAGGCCCACCATGCCGTTGGCGGCGGCGGCCCACTCGCAGGCCTTCGCCTCGGCGGGGTGCGGAGCGTGGTCGGTGGCGACGATGTCGATCGTGCCGTCGGCCAGACCCTCTCGCACGGCGAGGACGTCCTCCTCGCGGCGCAACGGCGGGTTGACCTTGAACCGCGCGTCGTAGTCGCGGACGAGCTCGTCGGTCAGCAGCAGGTGGTGGGGCGTCACCTCGGCGGTGACGTTCACGCCGCGCTTCTTGGCCCAGCGGATGATGTCGACCGATCCGGCGGTGCTCAGGTGGCACACGTGCAGGCGGGACCCGACGTGCTCGGCGAGCAGCACGTCGCGGGCGATGATCGACTCCTCGGCGACGGCCGGCCAGCCGGTCAGGCCGAGCTCCGCCGAGACGGCGCCCTCGTTCATCTGCGCGCCCTCGGTGAGGCGGGGGTCCTGGGCGTGCTGGGCGACGACGCCGTCGAACGCCTTCACGTACTCCAGGGCACGGCGCATGATGAGCGGGTCGAAGACGCAGAAGCCGTCGTCGCTGAAGACGCGCACGCGCGCCCGCGACTCGGCCATCGCGCCGAGCTCGGCGAGGCGCTCGCCCTTCTGCCCGACCGTCACGGCGCCGATGGGCTGCACGTGGACGTAGCCGGCGGCCTCGCCCAGGGCGAGCTCCTGCTCGACGACGCCCGCGGTGTCCGCGACCGGCGACGTGTTCGGCATCGCGAAGACGGTGGTGAAG
>VGAV01000318.1 GCA_016870695.1 Actinomycetota bacterium
CTCCCGGTCTGCGACACGAGGTCGCGAAGCTGGTCCTTCGCCTCCCCGGCGACGGCCGCGGCCTCGTGCGCGCTCGTCTCGGCCACCCCTCGTGCGGCGTCCCGGGCCGTGCCCGTGACGGCGGACGCCTCGTGGGCGGCGTTCTTGACCGTGGAGTCGTCCTGGCTTCCGCCGTCCGACGCGGTGTATTGCGACATAATCGCTCCTTCCGTCCTGCGTTGGTCAGCCAGGTATAGGGGCGTTCGCGAGCCCCCGCAGCGGGCCTTGCCCCCGGCGAGGCGGCGTGCAATGCGCGCGGCGGCCTGCGGCGGCGCGCGAACGGCCGGAGAACGAAGTTCCCGGGGCAGACGGCGACTGTCTTATACACCTCGTGCGGGGCGCCGTGACTTCTTTTCCGGTGTGGGTACTATCAGGCCTCGTGCAGAACTCCACCGGATCCGTCGCGGAGCCGTCCCCGGTCTCCGACCTCGGACGCGCTCTGCTGGCCTACGGCGAAGCCCGCCGTGTCGCCGCCGTCGAGGCGCGTCGGACCCTGTCCCTGAACGAGCTGGACGCGCGGGCGCTCCTGTTCGTCGCGGAGAACCCCGGTGCCCGTCCGTCGCACGTGCGGGACCACCTCGGCATCACGTCCGCCGGCGTCACCACCCTCATCGACCGCCTGGTCCAGCGCGGCACCGTGCGCCGGGACCTGGACGAGGAGGACCGGCGCGTGAACCACATCACCGCCATCGTCGACCTCGACGCGGAGCCGTGGTGCGCGCTGCGCGGGTTCGACGCCGCCATCGAGACCGCCATCAAGGACGTGTCGCCGGAGACGGCGGCGGAGCTGACCCGCATCCTCGACCGGATCGTCGACCTCGCCTCCGACGGCTGACGGTCCCCGGCGGGGGAGATCCCGCATTGCTGCATCGCGGACCCCGGCTCGCGGCATCCCCGCGGGTGAGGGCCCGCGTTGCCCGGGTGAGGCCGTGGGTGAACGCGATCAGTCGACGGCGGCGACGAACGCCTCGGACCGCGACTGCAGGAACGCGCAGAGCGCCGAGAGCATCGCGAGCTCGGCGGACAGCGCCATCACGCGCCCGCCGGGAAGCGGAGCCGCATCCTCCCGCGGCTCGAAGGTCACGGCCCAGCGGGTCCCGCCCTGGCCCGGCTCCGGCGCGACGAAGAAGGTCGTCGACACGCTCCGCAGCTTCGCGGCGATGAGGCCGGTGTCGTCGTCGTCGTCCGTCTCCTGCGGAATGACGCGCAGGACCCCGGTGTCGTAGCCGAGGGCGGTGAAGTCGTCGAGCCACGTCTGCAACGTCGACATGGTGCGGAACGGCATACGGACTCCCGTCTCGGTCGGCACGTCCGGCGACGCACGGTCCAATTATGCCGTCCCGGGCGGGGCGGATTCCGTATCAAAGCCGACCGGTCGCCCGCTCGACTGCGAGCAGAGCCTCACGCAGCGTCTCGAATCGCTCGGGCGGTCGGGGCGTACGGACCCAGGTGACGTCGACCACGTGGTCGCGGCACTGCGCGAAGGCGAGCACGCGGTGCGGGTCGTCGTCGTCGCGGGCGGCGTCGCAGATGCACCAGCCCCCGTCGCCGACCCAGAGCAGTTCGGTGCGTGTCGTGGCGTCGCTGTCGAGGGACATGAGGACCTCCGGGGAATGGGGCAGGCCGACGGCCCCGTCGGCGCACACACAGTGGGGCCCGCCGGCGCCCGCGCGCGCTCCCCTTGACAGCCCGCGGGCGGTGGGGCAGATCCCGCGGATACCGCACGCCGGAGTCGCTGACAAGCCCGTCGTCGCGGGGCCGTGAGGATTCCTATCGTCCGCGCACGTGGCATCCCTTGCCCGCCACCCTCGTCGCACGCGTGAGAGCAGGACCCCCATGTCGACCACCGACCGTCCCCCCGGGGCGCCGACCCCCCGCCGCCCCGACGTCCTGCCCCCGAAGCAGGCGGCACTGCTCGCCCGTACGCGCGTCGGCGCCAAGGGCAACGTCGTCGTGCGGTGGATCACCTCCACCGACCACAAGACGATCGGCTTCCTCTACATCATCGCGGCGCTGATCTTCTTCTGCCTCGGCGGCGTCCTCGCCCTCGTCATCCGGGCGGAGCTGTTCGAGCCGGGCATGCAGATCGTGCCGACCCGGGAGCAGTACAACCAGCTGTTCACCATGCACGGCACGCTCATGCTGCTGATGTTCGCGACGCCCCTCTTCGCCGGCTTCGCGAACACCCTGCTGCCGCTGCAGATCGGCGCGCCGGACGTGGCCTTCCCGCGTCTGAACGCGTTCTCGTTCTGGATGTTCCTGTTCGGCTCGACCATCGCCGTGTCGGGGTTCCTCACCCCGCAGGGGTCGGCCGGCTTCGGGTGGACGGCCTATCAGCCCCTCGCAAGCGAGACGTTCCATCCGGGGGTCGGGGGAGACCTGTGGTTCCTCGGCCTCGCCCTCAGCGGCTTCGGCACGATCCTCGGCGCCGTCAACTTCATCACCACGGCCGTCACGATGCGCGCGCCCGGCATGACCATGTGGCGGATGCCGATCTTCACCTGGACCGTGCTCATCACCAGCATCCTGGTGCTCCTGGCCTTCCCCGTGCTCGCGGCCGCGCTCTTCGCCGCCGCCGCGGATCGCATCCTCGGCGCGCAGGTGTTCCTCCCGCAGAGCGGGGGAGTGCTGCTGTGGCAGCACCTGTTCTGGTTCTTCGGCCACCCGGAGGTGTACATCATCGCGCTGCCGTTCTTCGGCATCATCAGCGAGGTGGTGCCGGTGTTCAGCCGCAAGCCGATCTTCGGTTACAAGACCCTCGTCTACGCCACCATCGCGATCGCGGCCCTGTCGGTCGCGGTGTGGGCGCACCACATGTACGCGACGGGCGGTGTGCTGCTGCCCTTCTTCGCGCTCATGACGATGCTCATCGCCGTGCCGACCGGGGTGAAGGTGTTCAACTGGATCGGCACGATGTGGCGCGGATCGGTCACCTTCGAGTCGCCCATGCTCTTCGTCATCGGGTTCCTCGTGACGTTCGTCTTCGGCGGACTGACGGGCATCATCCTGGCCTCGCCCCCGCTGGACTTCCACTTGCACGACACCTATTTCGTCGTGGCGCATTTCCATTACGTCGTCTTCGGGACCGTCGTGTTCGCGATGTTCGCCGGCTTCTATTTCTGGTGGCCCAAATGGACGGGCCGCATGCTGAACGAGCGCCTCGCGAAAACGCATTTCTGGATGCTCTTCGTCGGATTCCACATGACCTTTCTCATCCAGCACTGGCTGGGCGTGGACGGGATGCCGCGGCGGTACGCGGACTACGGCAGCGCCGACCTCTTCACCTGGCAGAACCAGGTCTCGACGATCGGCGCGATGATCCTGGGCGCGTCGATGCTGCCGTTCCTGTTCAATGTCTGGATCACCGCCCGGCGCGGGGCCGTCATCACCGTGGACGACCCCTGGGGGTATGGCGCGTCGCTCGAGTGGGCGACGTCCTGCCCGCCGCCGCGCCACAATTTCACCTCCATTCCGCGGATTCGGAGCGAGCGGCCCGCGTTCGACCTGCACCACCCCGAGGCGGGCGTCCCCGTCGGCGTGGGGCCGGCGAAGGACGCGCCGGCGACCCCGACCGTGGATGCCGCGGACGGCGAGGTCAAATAGTCGGAGCGTCGCGATCGGTTCCTTTCCTGCGGAATCCGATCGCCGCCAGAGCGGTCGGACGTCCCGATGCGAAGAGCGACGGGTACGGACCGCTACGGTGAGGACATCGCCTCCGC
>VGAV01000319.1 GCA_016870695.1 Actinomycetota bacterium
GCCCTCGAAGCATCCGGAGTTCATCGGCTTGAACCCCGAGTCGTCGAAGCCGGCGGGGGCGAAGGGGATGGGGATGCCCATGGCCTCGGCGATGCGGTACTGCCAGTAGAACTCGCTGCCGTCGTAGTCGTAGCGGCGACCCTGGATGCTCTTGAACCGCGGCGCCCAGCGACCCATACGGGCCAGGCCGTCCGAGACGACCTCGACGTCGTCGTCCATGAGCCACATCCACTGCGAGCCGAGCTCGTACGCGACGCGCATGCCCTCGCTGAACCCGCCCGAGCCGCCGGTGTTCGTCTCGAGGCGGCGGTAGACGAGCTCGGTGGGGAGGCGGTCGTGGAACGACTCGATCACGGCGGTGGTGTCGTCGGTGGAGGCGTTGTCGATGACGACGAGGTGGCCCGGCGCGGGGTCCATCCGCTCGATGCTCTCGAGGAGCCGGGTCAGCAGGTGCGTGCGGTTGAACGTGACGACGACGATGGTGGCCGACGCGGGATCGAAGGATGCCTCGGGGGCGGGCGCCGTGGCGTCGTCTGCGGGGGTCATAGCGCCGTCGATCCTACCCGTTCGCCCTATCGGCATCCTGCGCCGGGGCGGCTCCGCCGTCACGCGGCATCCGTGCCTCCAGCCGCTCGCGCCAGGAGCGGGACTGCCCCGCGCGCACCGCGCAGACCACCAGCAGGAGCCACCCGGCACCGGACAGGGTGAAGCTCTCGAAGAGCGACACGCACAGCAGGGCGACGAGGATGAGGGGCGTCCAGGCGTGGACCACCGACCGCCGCTCGCTCGCCACGAGCCAGCCGCGCGCGAGGGCGATGCCGCCGAGGGCGAGGAACAGCAGCAGACCCGCCCAGCCGAGCTGGAGCAGGACGTCGAGATAGGCGTTCAGGGCGGAGGCGTGCGTCTCGCCCAGCCGGAAGTTCAGTGCGTTGAAGGGGAACTCGCTGCGCCGCCAGGGGCCGAAGAAGCCGAAGCCCTCGACGGGCCGGGACCGTGCGAACGACAGGATCTCCGTCCACAGGTCGGTCCGGAGGGAGATGTCGGTACGGGCGCCCAGGATCGCGACGACCGCCCCGCGCATCGCGTACCCGACGGCGATGAGGGCGACCACCGCGACGCCGAGCGCCGTCTGCGCGATGGAGCGCCGCGCCGGCGGCATCCGTCGCACCGTCCACAGGGCGAGGGTCGCCAGCGCCGTCGCCGACGCGACGATGACCACCGTGGGGGAGTCGCTCAGGACCGCGAGCGTGCCGCCGAGGACGACGGAGGCGAGGGCGACCCCGACGCGGACCGACTGCGTGCGGTACTCCACCACGAAGGTGATGAGGGCGACGACGGTGACGAAGCCGAGGTAGTTGCGGGTGCCGAACAGACCCTGCACCGGTCCGAGGGTCGCGATGTCGCCGGCGATCCCGAGGAACGGGATGGGCAGGTCGAGCAGGATGCCGCTGAGGATCTCGAGGCCCAGCGAGATCGCCAGCAGCCATCGGAGCACGTCGCCCAGCGCGCGCACGGTCTGCAGCGCGTCGCGCACGTGCCCGATCACGACGGCCAGCAGGGCGATGCCGGCGAACGAGATGGCCTTGCCCAGGGTGACGACCGGGTCGCCGCTCCAGAAAGCGCTGACGAAGGCCCACACGAGCAGCAGCGTCGCGGTGGTCGGCGCGAGCCGCACCAGCTCGATCTCGCGCCGGCGGACGACGAGCATCGCGGCGCCGATGACGCAGAGGCCGGCGACGATCGTCGCGTAGGCGACGTCGCCGGCGACAGCGCGGATGGCGAACGAGGAGAAGACGGCGGCGAACGCCGTGAGGGTGAAGGCGCGGGCGAAAGACGCGGAGTCCAGGAGGTGGCGGACCCCCGACGCCTCGGGCGGCGGGCTCGCCGTCATGACGACGTCACGGGGCGGGTCTCTGCAGCTCGCCGCGCTCGATCGACAGGGTCTGCTCGGCCGGGCCGACGCCGACGAGGGGCGCCTGCTTGATCTTCGCGCCGAACAGGACGACGAACATCCACCCCCAGAGCAGCAGCGGAGCAGACTCGGTGAGGCCCTGGACCACGAGCAGCGCACCGATCAGGGTGGGCAGCAGCGTCAGCGGCGAGTACGGGCGGTCCGCCTGCAGGTCCCAGCGGGGGCGGTCCACCGCGAAGAACCAGGACCGCCAGAGGTAGGCGAGGTACACCAGCGCCAGCAGAACAACGCCGACGCCGCCGAGCTGGAGGTAGGCGTCGACCCACATGCTGTGCGCCTGCACGACGGTCTCGCCGTGGTCGACGATCCACCCGTCGATGAGGGGCTGATCGGCGATCCACGGGGTCGAGTAGCCCCAGCCGTGCAGCGGGTGCTGGTTCGCCCGCTCGAGGACGGCCCGCCAGATCATGTCGCGTCCGGTGAGGTCGGACGAGCGGCCCAGCACCCCGAACAGCGCGTCCCGGCCGAACCACAGCACGGCGCCGCCGCCGACGCCGAGGAGGGCGAAGAGCAGGTACCAGCGCGTGCGCTCGCCGGGGCGACGGGCGGTGCGCATGACGAGCACCGTGACCAGGACCAGGGCGACGAACGCCGCGGCGACCACGGCGGTCGCGGAGCCCGCGCGGACGAAGAGGTACGCCGCGACGGCGATCCACACCAGCAGCAGCGGGCGGCGCGGGGCGCGCGCGGCGAAGCGGACGGCGAACACGATGATCGCGGCGATCATGGCCGGGGCGAGGAGGTTCGCGTTGCCGAAGATTCCCTGGATGCGGCCGCCGTCGAAGAGGTTGTCGCGTGACCAGTAGACGATCGGGTCCATCCGTTCGGCGGGGATGACGAAGCCGGGGAGCAGGGGCCCGTGCACGAGGAGCGACACGCCCAGCTCGAACAGCAACGACAGCGCGACGATCCACTTGGCCGCGGACGCGACGGCGCGGACGACGTCGCGCCAGGCCAGCATCGCCCCGACGAAGAGTCCCTGGAAGGTCGTCACGGCGAGCATGAGCCAGGTGACGACGGATGCCGCGGGCCAGGCGCTCCACAGGATCGAGAGCAGCGCCCAGCCGACGTAGCCGAACGCCAGCCACGGGAGCCGGCTGATCAGGGCGGGCGGGCGCACGACCGCCCAGACGACGGCCGAGACGACCGCCGACCCGACCACGACGACCCCGGCCGCGACGGGCCCGACCGCGTTGACCAGGCCGACACCGCCGAGGGCGAGCACGATGACGGCGACGCACCACGCCCGTAGGAGCAGGTGGCCCGTGGTCTCGCGCACCGGGGCCGCCGGCGGCCCCGTCACGGGGTGGTGGGTGTGCATGGCCATGGTGCCTTCAGGGTACCCGTCCGACCTCGGCGCCGACGGGCCTCCCGGGTAGGCTGACGCCGTGCTGGTAGCGATCTCGAACACGCCCCGCGACTACGCCTGGGGCAGCCCGACGCTCATCGCCGGTCTCGAGGGGCGGACCCCGACCGGTGCACCCGAGGCCGAGGTCTGGTTCGGCGACCACCCGGGGTCGCCGGCCCGCGTGCACGACGGGTCCGGCATGACGCTCGACCAGTGGCTCGCGGACCCGCCCGGACACGTCGACGTCCCCGCCCACCTGCCCTACCTCCTGAAGCTCCTCGCCGCGGGGGCGCCCCTCTCCATCCAGGTGCATCCGTCCAAGGAGCAGGCGGCCGAGGGGTTCGCCCGCGAGGAGGCCGCCGGCGTCCCGCGCGACGCCGGCTCGCGCAACTACAAGGACGACAACCACAAGCCTGAGGTCATCGTCGCGC
>VGAV01000320.1 GCA_016870695.1 Actinomycetota bacterium
CGTTCACGATGGGCGCGGTGACGATCTTCTGCGCGAGCAGCCAGGCCACGGCGACCGCGGCATCCGGGATCCCCAGCTCCGATCCCACCGCGTCGAGCGCACGGAGGACGCGGGAGCCGCGACGGTTCAGGTTGGCCGCGAGCTGCGTTCCGCGGGCCGAACGGGACTGCGCGTCGCGCGTGCGCGTCTCCCCTGCGAGGAAGCCGTGCGCCAACGGGTGCGACGGCGTCACGGCCATCCCCTGGGCGCCCGCGACGAGACGCAGGTCGCCCTCGAACTCCTCGCGGCGCAGCACGTTGTAGGGCACGTCCAGGACCGTGATCCGCGGATACCCGGCGGCGGACAGGATCCGCGCCTCGACCAGCTGCGCGGTCGTGTAGCCGTGGGCACCGATCGCCCGGACCTTGCCGGACTCGACGAGCCACTCGCTCGTGGCGAGCGTGTCCTCGAGCATCGCGGGGTCGCCGGCCGCCGCGTCCAGCGACAGCACGTCGATGCGGTCCGTCCCGAGACGGGTGAGGGATGCCTCGACCGCGCGCACCAGGTTGACCGAGTCGAGGCCGGGATTGTCGGGGTGCCGACCGACGCGCACCGTGACGACGATCTCGTCCCGGGCGCGGCGGCTCCGTAGCCACGACCCGACGATGTACTCGCTGCGCCCCGCGGCGAAGCTGTCGGCGGTGTGGACGGCGTTCCCGCCCAGCTCGCCGTAGGTGTCGAGAATCTCGAACGCCGTCGTGGCGTCGACGTTCCAGCCGAACTCGCCGGCCCCCAGGAAGAGCGGGAAGACGTCGAAACCCGTCTCGCCCAGGGGCACACGCACGTGGGCGCCGAGCCCGGGGCCCTGGAGGGTGATGGGGGCCGAGGGGTGCGGCGCACGGTCCCGGCGCAGGCGCGGCGAGGCCGTCTCGTCGACGCCCGAGCCGCTCATGATGGGTCCCCTCGCCGTGCCGAGATGACGTCGCGGACCTCTGCTGAGCCGCACGCCCCCCGACGCGTACTTCGAGGGTAGAGCCTCGATCGGCCACCTCCGCGCACCGGCCCGCCGAGGGGGTAAACATTCCATAACGTCTGGGGCCGTGGCATCCCTCCGCCCCCTTCAGCCCCTTCCGTCACATGACAGATGCCCGCCCCGCACACGGCGGGACGGGCATCCGGTGATGCGGGGATCAGCCCTCGGCGGGAGCCTCCGGGCCCTCGCTCGACGCCGCCGAGCTCTGCTGGTCGCCAGGCTCCGGCGTCTCGTCGAGCACCGGCTCGAGCGACAGCTTGCCGCGGTCGTCGATCTTGGTGATGCGGACGAGCAGCTTGCGGCCGACGGAGAGGACGTCCTCGACGTTCTCGACGCGCTTGCCGCCGGCGAGCTTGCGGACCTCGCTGACGTGCAGCAGGCCGTCCTTGCCGGGGAGCAGCGAGATGAACGCACCGAAGGTCGCGATCTTGACGACCGTGCCCAGGAACTGCTCGCCGACCTCGGGGTTGGTCGGGTTGGCGATCGCGTTCACCTGGGCGCGGGCGGCCTCGGCCGAGGGGCCGTCGGTCGCACCGATGTAGACGGTGCCGTCCTCCTCGATGGAGATCTGCGCGCCGGTCTCGTCCTGGATGGCGTTGATCGTCTTGCCCTTGGGGCCGATGAGCTCGCCGATCTTGTCGACCGGGATCTGCACGCTGATGACGCGGGGCGCGGTGGGCGCCATCTCGTCGGGGGCGTCGATGGCCGAGTTGAGGACGTTGAGGATCGTCAGACGAGCCTCCTTGGCCTGCGTCAGCGCCGCGGCCAGGACCGACGACGGGATGCCGTCGAGCTTGGTGTCCAGCTGGATCGCGGTGATGAACTCGCTGGTACCGGCGACCTTGAAGTCCATGTCGCCCAGCGCGTCCTCGGCGCCGAGGATGTCGGTCAGCGCGGCGTACCGCGTCTGGCCGTCCACCTCGTCGGTCACGAGGCCCATGGCGATACCCGCGACGGGCGCGCGCAGCGGCACACCCGCGTTCAGCAGCGACAGGGTCGACGCGCAGACCGAGCCCATCGACGTCGAGCCGTTGGAGCCGAGAGCCTCGGACACCTGACGGATCGCGTAGGGGAACTCCTCGCGGCTGGGCAGCACCGGCACGAGGGCGCGCTCGGCGAGGAAGCCGTGCCCGATCTCGCGACGCTTCGGGCTGCCGACACGGCCGGTCTCACCGGTCGAGTAGGGCGGGAAGTTGTAGTGGTGCATGTAGCGCTTGCTCGTGATCGGCGACAGCGAGTCGATCTGCTGCTCCATCTTGAGCATGTTCAGCGTGGTGACACCGAGGATCTGCGTCTCGCCGCGCTGGAAGATGGCCGAGCCGTGGACGCGCGGGATGACCTGCACCTCGGCGTCGAGCGGGCGGATGTCCGCCAGGCCGCGGCCGTCGATGCGCACGCCGTCGGTGAGGATGCGCCCACGCACGATCTTCTTCGTGACCGACTTGTAGGCGGCCGAGAACTCGATCGGCGCGCCCGCGGGCAGCTCGCCCGCCTCGACGGCGGCGATGAGCTCGCCCTTGACGCGGTCCTTGACGGCGTCGTCGGCGTTCTGGCGCTCCTGCTTGTCGGCGATCTGGTAGACGCCGACGAGGTCGTCGTAGGCGCGACCGGCGACGAAGTCGTAGACCTCGCTGCTGTAGGCGGGGAAGACCGGGTAGGCCTGGATCTCCTTGGCCGCGGTGCGCGCGACCTCGTTCTGCGCGTTCACCAGCTGCGTCAGGAACGGCTTGGCGGCCTCGAGGCCCTCGGCCACGACCTGCTCGTTGGGCTTGGTGGCGCCACCCTTGATGGCGTTCCAGCTGCCCTCGGTCGCCTCGGCCTCGACCATCATGATCGCGACGTCGCCGTCCGGCAGGACGCGACCGGCGACGATGAGGTCGAACACGGCCTCCTCGAGCTGCGTGACGGTCGGGAACGCGACCCACTGGTCGGCGTGCTCGCCGTGGCCCGGGATGAGCGCGAGGCGCACACCGGCGATCGGACCCGAGAAGGGCAGACCCGAGATCTGGGTCGACAGCGACGCGGCGTTGATGGCCAGCGCGTCGTAGAACTCGCCCGGGGCGATCGAGAGCACCGTGACGACGATCTGGACCTCGTTGCGGAGACCGTCGACGAACGACGGGCGCAGCGGGCGGTCGATGAGGCGGCAGACGAGGATCGCCTCGGTGGAGGGGCGGCCCTCGCGGCGGAAGAACGAGCCGGGGATCTTCCCGGCGGCGTACGAGCGCTCCTCGACGTCGACCGTCAGCGGGAAGAAGTCGAAGCCTTCACGCGGGTGCTTGCCGGCGCTGGTGGCCGACAGGAGCATGGTCTCCTCATCGAGGTAGGCGGCGACAGCGCCCTGAGCCTGCTGAGCGAGGCGTCCGGTCTCGAACCGGACGGTACGGGTGCCGAACCGGCCGTTGTCGAGAACGGCTTCGGCGGCAGTGATTTCTGGACCTTCCAAGAGGTCCCTCCTTCTTTGTTTAGGCTCGCCGTCCCGTGTGGACGACGAGCTGACATGCGAAGGAGCAGGAACAGGCAGAAAGGGCGCGCCGACGCATCGGCACGGGATTCCCGGCGACTGGCCACCAGTAGACGACCACCCGGCGAGACGACGGGGAGTCCACCACAGGGGACCAGCGTCTGCCGGCCTGCTCCGTGAGCTCATATGGAATTGAGCGGATGCCATGGCGGCAACCCGTCCGAGCCTATCAGCGTCCGTGATCTCCGGGTGGTTCCGGCG
>VGAV01000321.1 GCA_016870695.1 Actinomycetota bacterium
CCGCGTGCGACGAGCTTGATCCAGATGAGCGCCTTCTCGCCGACCTGCAGTAGGTAGGCGCGGCGGTCGCCCACGGCGATCGAGTAGCCGCCGACCTCGCTGATCGCCTCGGTCGCCCCGGCGAACCACTCCGGGCGGTCCTTGATGACGAGGGCCGATCCTTCGACGCCGCCGTTCTCCTCGTCGGCGAAGAACGTGACGATGATGTCGCGTTCGGGCTGCTCCCCCGCCCGCAGCAGGTCCGCGGCGGCCGTGAGGATCATGGCATCCATGTTCTTCATGTCGACCGCTCCACGTCCCCACAGGATGCCGTCGCGGATCTCCCCCGCGAACGGGTCGACGCTCCAGTCCTCGGCGACGGCCGGGACGACGTCGAGGTGGCCGTGGAGGATGAGCGCCGGCTTGTCTCGGTTGCGGCCGGGGATGCGCGCGCTGACGTTCGTGCGGCGCGGGATGGGCTCGTAGTACTCGGGCTTCAGGCCGAGCTGTTCCAGGTACGCGCCGACGTACTCGGCGGCCTCCCGTTCGCCCTCGGAGCGCCCCCCGCCGTAGTTCGACGTATCGAAGCGGATGAGGTCGGCCGCGACGCGGGCCACCTCGGGGATGTCGGTTCCGGGCGTGGACATGCGGACTACGGTACCCGCGCCGATGGGCCGCGCCCGGCAGGTGTCGCCCCGAGACGCGCCCGGCGGGCGCCCCCGATTCGAGGGCGGGTCCAGAGCGTGGTAATGTCGTTCCTCGGTTGCGAAAGCGCCGACACCCAGATGCGCGGGTGGCGGAATAGGTAGACGCGCTAGCTTGAGGTGCTAGTGCCCGTATAGGGCGTGGGGGTTCAAGTCCCCCCTCGCGCACAGAATGACGAAGGCCCCCGGTTCATCCGGGGGCCTTCGTCGTTGTGTGCCCGGGCGGGAGGGCATTGCACCCTCGTTGGGTTGGGCCCACGCCGCCCGAGAGGCTCCGCGCGCGAAACTCGCAGAATGCGGCTCGCCTCGTGGCATCCGTCCCGAATCCTGCGAGATCGACGCGGATCTGCGAGATGCGTGGCGGCGTTCTCACGGCGTGACCCCGGGGTAACACCGGCGTGACACGGCGGCCGTAGCGTCGAGGCGTCCCTCGCAGAACGGATCCCCATGACTCGCTTCCAGGTGCCCACGATCGACATCTCGGCCTGGGTCGGCCGCGGCTCGCCCGAATCGCGCGCCGCCGTCGTCGCCGCCGTCGACCACGCGTGCCGCACCGTCGGCTTCATGCAGATCAAGGGTCATGGCATCCCGGATGCCGTGATCTCCGACTTCGAGGCCGGGCTCGACGAGTTCTTCGCGCTGCCGTTGGCCGCCAAGAAGGCGTACGTGCGCCCCGCCGGGGAGAACCGCGGGTACAGCCCGCCGAAGAGCGAGTCCCTCAGCTACAGCCTCGGCGTGGACCCGGTCACGCGGATGAACGACTTCTTCGAGGCGTTCAACGTGGGGACGTCGGCCGCGGAGTATCCCGGCAGCACCGCGACTCCCGCGGACTACGCCGAGAACACCTGGCCCGCCGAGACTGCGCTGTTCGAGCCGGCGGTCCGCACCTACTACGACGAGGCGCGCCGCGTGGCGCACACTCTGACCCGCATCTTCGCCGCGGCCTTGCGCGTGCCGGAGGACTTCTTCGACGGGGTGACCGACCACTCGATCGACGTCCTGCGCATGAACAACTACGCGCTGCCGCCCGGGACCATCGAACTCGACGGCGAGCTGACCGGCATGGGCGAGCACACCGATTTCGGGCTCGTGACGGTCCTGTGGGCGGACCAGGTGAAGGGCCTGCAGGTGCTCGGACAGGACGGGTCGTGGAACGACGTCTCCCCCGCCGACGGGGCCCTGCTCGTCAACCTGGGCGACGTCGCCGCGAGACTGACGAACGACAAGTGGATGTCGACGCTGCACCGGGTCAAGCCGCCCGTCATCGACGGCACAATCGAGCGGCGGCGGTCCGCCGCGTTCTTCCACGACGGCAACGCCGACGCCGTCATCGCGCCGCTGCCGCACTTCGTCTCGCGCGAGGACCCGGCCCTGTACGAGCCGGTGACCGTCAGCGAGCACATCGCCGCGAAGCTCGGCGGCTCGCGCGCCGGGCGCAAGAACGACACCGCGGTGCGGGAGGCCGCGCGAGTGATGGCCAGCCTGGGCTGAAGCAGGGCGCCGGTGTACAGGCGGACGATCGCGGTCGCGCGCGGCACCGGAGCGAGGGGCGGAGGGATGCCACCGCTCAGGCCGCGGACACCCCGAACAGCAGTCCGAGCCCGTAGGTCACGGCGGCGGCGCCGAAGCCGATGGCGAGCTGCCGGAGTCCGCGCTTGAGCGGGGACGCGCCCGACAGCAGGCCGACCATCGCGCCGGTGGCCAGGAGCGCGACGCCGACGAGGGCGAGCGCGAGGACGACCGCGACGACGCCGGACAGCCCGAGCAGCCACGGCAGCACCGGGATGATCGCGCCCGACGCGAAGAACAGGAAGCTCGACAGGGCCGCACCCCACGCGCTGCCGACGACGTCGTCCGCGGACTCCCCCGGCGCGGCGCCGACGGGCGCACTGCCGGCCTGCGCGGCCGTGACGACCTCGCGGGCCTTGTCGAGGGCGGCATCCGCGTCCATCCCCCGTGTGCGATAGACCAGGGCGAGCTCGTTGGCATCCAGGTCCAGGTGCGGGAGGGCGGAGTCGGCGTAGTCGCTCTCCTCGGTGGCCTCGAGCAGCTCGCGCTGGGACCGCACCGAGACGAACTCGCCCGCGCCCATCGACAGCGCGCCGGCGAGCAGGCCCGCGATGCCGCTGAACAGCACGAAGCCCGGGGCGACGCCGGTCGCGCCGATGCCCATGACGAGGGCGAGGTTGGAGACCAGCCCGTCGTTCGCGCCGAACACGGCGGCGCGGAACGTCCCGGACAGGCGCCGTCGACCGCGGGCGGCGAGACCGCGGACCACCTCGTGGTGCACCCGCTCGTCGGCGGCCATCGCGGGGGTCGCATAGGGCTCGTCGGCGTAGGGCGACCGGGCCTCGGCGTTCTGCGCCAGTGCGAGGACGAAGATCGAGCCGAAGCGGCGCGCCATCCACGCGAGCAGCGTCGTGCGGACACCGGCATGCGGCAGGCGCTGCGGGGTGTCGCCGAGGAGGTCGAGCCAGTGGTCCTCGTGGCGTCCCTCGGCCTCGGCGAGCTCGAGCAGGATGGCCCGCTCCTCCCCCGTGCGCCGGGACGCGAGCTCGCGGTACACGCGGGCCTCGGCGCGCTCGTCGACGAGGTAGCGGGCCCAGCGGCGGCGGTCGCGGGCGGTCGGTGTGGCGAGGGTCGTCACGGTTCTCCTTCAGGTCGCCCCCCACCGTAATGAGGCGCACCCCGGCGTCCGGGCGCGTCGGCCGATACTGACAGCATTTCGGGCCTCCGAACCGCGTCTTCCCGCGGATCTCGGACGCCGGATGCCAGTGTTTCGGGCGCGCGAAACGGGCGGCGGCCGTGACGCGCGCGATTGCAGGACCGACCCGCGTGCGGGCGCCACTCCCGCCCCAGACGTGCCCACCCGCACCACCGGTCCTGCAGAATGCGCGCGGGCGCGGGGCGAACGCGCGACGAGCGAACGCGCGCCGCGTCAGGAGTGGACGCGTTTGCGCAGCACCTCGATGCGCGCCTGCAGCTGTGCCACGGTGGCGTGCGAGACGGCCGGGCCGCCGCAGATCCGCCGCAGTTCCGCGTGGACGA
>VGAV01000322.1 GCA_016870695.1 Actinomycetota bacterium
GAAGGCCAAGTCGGTCTGCGCGCGCTGCACGGTGACCGAGGTCTGCCTGCAGTACGCCCTCGAGAGCGGTCAGGACTCTGGCGTGTGGGGCGGTCTCTCCGAGGACGAGCGTCGCGCCCTCAAGCGCCGCGCCGCCCGCGCCCGCCGCGCCTCCTGACCTCGCGGTCCCGCTGAAGAACCCGCCCCCGAGGGGCGGGTTCTTCGCGTTCGGGGCGGGTCATCCCGCCGAGCGGTCGATGTAGCGCAGCGGGATCTCGATCGTGACCTCGGTGCCGTTGCCCATGAGGGTGTGCCAGTCGATCGTGCCGCCCAGCTCGCCCTGGATGAGGGTGCGGACGATCTGCGTCCCCAGACCCCGACCGACTTGCCCCTCGGGCAGGCCGACGCCGCTGTCGCGGACGCGAACCTCGAGCACCTCGTCGCCGCGCTCCGCCGCGATCTCGACGTCGCCCTCCTGCCCGGCCAGGCCGTGCTCGACGGCGTTGGTGACGAGTTCGGTCAGTGCGAGAGCCAGCGGGGTGGCGTACTCGCTCGGCAGCGTCCCGAAGCGTCCCGTCGAGCGCGTGCGCGCCCGGGTGTTCGGTGCGGCGGCGACCTCGGCGACGAGCTTGAGCACCCGCGCGAAGACGTCGTCGAAGTCGACGTTCTGCGCCAGGCCTTCCGACAGCGTGTCGTGCACGACCGCGATCGCGGACACGCGGCGCATGGCCTGGGTCAGGGCGTCTCGCGCCTCGTCGGAGTGGGTGCGGCGCGCCTGGATGCGCAGCAGCGACGCGACGGTCTGCAGATTGTTCTTGACGCGGTGGTGGATCTCGCGGATCGTCGCGTCCTTGGTGATGAGCTCCTGCTCCTGATGACGGATCTCCGTCACGTCCCGGCTCAGCACGATCGCGCCGATGCGGGTGCCCCGGTCGCGCAGCGGGATCGTCCGCAGCGACACCTGGACGCCGCGCGCCTCGATGTCCGCGCGCCAGGGAGCGCGGCCGGTCACGACGATCGGCAGCGACTCGTCGACGTCGCGGCGCTTGGCCGGCAGGATGCGGGACGTCACCTCCGCCAGGGACTCCCCCTCGAGCTCGTCGTCGAAGCCCATGCGGTTGAACGCCGAGAGGGCGTTGGGGCTCGCGAACGTGGTGATGCCGTCCACATCGAGACGGATGAGACCGTCCGAGGCGCGCGGGGCGCCGCGCCGCGGGGAGGTCGGGGCCTTGAGATCGGGGAACTCCCCCGACGCGATCATGCCGAAGAGGTCGTCGGCGCAGTCGTTGAAGGTGATCTGCTGCCGGGAGGGGGTGCGCGCCTCGCCGAGGTTGGTGTGGCGCGTGAGGACGCCGACCGTGACCTCCGCCCGTCCGTCACGGGCGAGCGTGCGCACGATCGGGACGGCCCGCACGCGCGTGGGCGTCTCCTCGAACCAGTCCGGGGAGGCCGAGTCGACGATGCGCCCGCTCTGGAACGCCTCGCGCACCTGCGTCCGCCACTGCGGGCGCACCCGGTCGCCGACGATGTCCCGGTAGAACAGCGTCGCCGCTCCCCCGGGCCGCGTGTGCGCGACGGCGACGAACGAGTCGTCGGGGGTCGGGACCCAGATCACGATGTCGGCGAAGGCGAGGTCGGCCAGCAGCTGCCCGTCGCCGGCGAGGCGGTGCAGCCACTCCACGTCCTCTTCGCTGGAACGGCCCTGGGCGTAGACGAGTTCGCTGAGTGTCGACACGCGACCAGCCTATTCTGCGGGCGACCCGGCCCCGCCCGCGGGGTCGTCGCACCGACGGGCCGACGGGTGAGGCGCGGGTCCCGCGGGGGTGACGTCGGCGCCCCCGACGGGTGATGTGTCGCGGCGCCGACCGGTGAATCCCCTGCCCCGGCTTCTCCACAGGTCTCGGTTCCCGTGGGAGCGCGCACCCCGGGTGTGCTCTACTGGCCGCGACGACGCCCCCCGATCACCGTCGGCACACGATCGAGGGAGCTCCCATGCCTGACACCACCGCACGACGGTCGCCGTCCGCGACGCGCACCGAGCAGCCGCCGTCCCTGGCGCTCGTCCCTGCCGACCCCGACGCGGCGAGCGGGCACGGCGGGCTGCCCGACCCGCTGCCGCTGGTCCACGCGCTCGTCCGGGGCCTTCTGGAGGTGCTCTCCGGCGTCCGGGAGGCCGAGCAGATGTCCCGCTGGTTCAGCGAGGACGCCTACCGCGCCCTCGTGACCCGCGCCGGGCTCGCCGCCCGGGCCCGGAGCGCCCGGAACACCCCCGCGCAGCGGCCCCACTACGGCATCCGCAGCGTCCATCTGTCGTCGCCGGCCGACGGTGTCGTCGAGGCCGCCGCGGTGGTCGCCGCCCGGGCGCGCACGCGGGCCGTCGCCCTGCGCCTGGAGGCCACCGAGCGACGGTGGCGCGTCACGGCCGCGGCGCTGCTGTGACCCGTCGTGCCGCGCCCTCCGCGGCGGCCCGTCGCGTCAGGGACGCCAGGTGGACAGGAAGTTGCCCAGCCGCTCGATGGCGTCCGTGAGCACGCGGGCCTCGGGCAGCGTGACGATGCGCACGTGGTCCGTCGACGGCCAGTTGAAGCCCGACCCCTGAACGAGGAGCACGTGCTCCGCGATCAGGAAGTCGTTCACGAACTTCGCGTCGTCGGGGATCTCGTAGACCTCGGGGTCGAACCGCGGGAAGGCGTAGAGCGCGCCGCGGGGACGCACGCACGAGACGCCCGGGATGGCCTCGAGACCCTCCCACGCCGCGTCGCGCTGCTCGTGGAGGCGGCCCGTCGGGGCGATGAGCGAGTCGATCGACTGCACCCCCGACAGCGCGGCCTGCACCGCGTACTGCGCCGGGACGTTGGGGCACAGACGCGTGGATGCCAGGAGGTTGATCCCGTGGAGGAAGCCTTCGGCGTGCTCCTTCGGGCCGGTGATGGCGAGCCAGCCCGACCGGTAGCCGGCGACGCGGTACGTCTTGGAGAGGCCGTTGAAGGTCAGGCACAGCAGGTCGGGGGCGACCGTCGCGAGAGGGATGTGCTCCGCGTCGTCGAACAGGATGCGGTCGTAGATCTCGTCCGCCAGCAGCAGCAGCGAGTGCTCGCGTGCGATCGCGACGATGCCCTCCAGGACGGCACGCGAGTAGACCGCGCCCGTGGGGTTGTTGGGGTTGATGACGACGATCGCCTTGGTCCGCGGCGTCACCTTCGAGCGGATGTCCTCGAGGTCGGGCTGCCACTCGTTCGTCTCGTCGCAGACGTAGTGCACGGGGGTCCCGCCGCCGAGGCTCGTCATCGCGGTCCAGAGCGGGTAGTCCGGGGCGGGGATGAGCACCTCGTCGCCCTCGTCCAGCAGCGCCTGCATGGTCATCGTGATCAGCTCGGAGACGCCGTTGCCGAGGTAGACGTGATCGGGGTCCAGGTGCGGGAAACCGGGGGTCTCCTCGTAGCGCGAGACGACGGCGCGACGCGCGGACATGATGCCACGGCTGTCGCTGTACCCGTGGGCGCGCGGGATGGACGCGATCATGTCGCGGACGATCTGGTGCGGCGCCTCGAACCCGAACGACGCCGGGTTGCCCGTGTTGAGCTTGAGGATCGTGTGCCCCTCGGCCTCGAGCCGGTCGGCCTCCACGAGGGCCTCTCCACGGATCTCGTAGAGGACGTCCTTCAGCTTCGATGACTGGTCGAGGGGGCGCAGCGGGCTCATCGCCTCAGGATATCCCCGCTCCACAACGGCCAATCGACCGCCC
>VGAV01000323.1 GCA_016870695.1 Actinomycetota bacterium
AACGCGGCGATCGCGGCGACCGCCTGGCGGCCGAACTGGCTGGACGCGCCGAACATCGTGTTGAGGATGGGGGTGAGCGCGACGATCGGGACGACCGCGAGGGCGGCGACCAGCGGCGCGGTCATCCCGTCGACGGGACGCCAGGTCGCGGCGAGCGCGGCGATCAGCACGGCGACGAGGGTGCCGACGAGGAGCCCGACGAGCGCGTTGCCGCCGGTGATGGTCGCGGCCTCGGCGACGAGGGCGAAGCGGGTCACGAGCTCGCCGGCGACGGCGAACGGGTCGGGAAGCATGCGCGGGGCGCTGCCCGAGGCGACGAAGGCCCACCACGCGAGGAGCCCGGCGAGACCGACGACGACGGGCGCCGCCACCCGGGCCCAGGCGGGGAGCGGGCGGTCGGCGTGGCCGCCGGAGGCGCGGGCCGCCGTGCGGGCCGGGGCGGCGCTCATCGCTCGTTCGCCCGGTGGACGGGGGCACCGTGCAGGGCCTCGCGGACGGCGGTGACCCGCGCGAAGAACTCCGGCGACTCGCGCAGCTCGTCGTCGCGCTCCCGCCCGGGACGAGTGTCGATGACGTCCGTGATGACCCCTGGCCGCGGGCTCATCACGACGACGCGGTCGGACAGGAACACCGCCTCGGGGATGGAGTGGGTGACGAAGACGACGGCCGCCCCGGTCTCGGCGGCGATCCGGGCGAGCTCGGACTGCAGACGCTCGCGGGTCATCTCGTCGAGCGCGCCGAACGGCTCGTCCATGAGGAGCAGCCGCGGCTGCACGGCGAGAGAGCGTGCGATCGCCACGCGCTGCTGCATGCCGCCGGACAGCTGGTCGGGGTAGCGGTCGACGAAGTCGGTGAGGCCGACGAGCTCGGCCAGCTCGGCGACGCGGGCGTCGCGGCGGGCCGTGGGCCACTTGTGCAGCTCGAGCGGCAGGGCGATGTTGGCCGCGACGGTGCGCCACGGCAGGAGCGCGGCCTGCTGGAAGGCGAAGCCGTAGTCCTGGTCGAGGCGGGCGCGGCGGGCGGACTTGCCGTAGAGCGTCAGCTCCCCGGCGCTGGGGGAGTCGAGGTCCGCGATGAGGCGGAGCAGCGTCGACTTGCCGCAGCCGGAGGGGCCGATGAGCGAGACGAACTCCCCGGCGGCGATCTCGAGGTCGATGCCGGTCAGGGCGGTCACCTCGTCTCCGGGGCTGGCGAACACCTTCGCGACGCCGGCGGCGCGGACGGCGTGCTCGGTCCCGGTGGCGGGGGCGGTGGCGGTGCTCATGCGGGGTCCTCTCCGCGACGGAAACGATGGAGGGCGACGCCGACGAGGGCGACGCCGGCGGCGGCGACGAGGCCCATGACGACGGTGCCGAAGGTCGGTGCCCAGGGGGCGGCGGGGTCGGACGAGGCCTGACCGGCGAGCTGGATGAGCATGCGGCCGATGCCGCCGCGCAGGCCGATCGACACCTCGGCGACGACCGCGCCGACGACGGCCGACGCCGCCGCGAGCCGCAGTGCCGGGAGCAGGTGCGGCACGGCCGCGGGCAGGCGCAGGTGCACGAGCGTGCGCCACCAGCCGGCCGATGCGGCCCGCAGCAGGTCGAGGTGCATCGCGTCGGGCGCGTTCAGGCCCCGCAGCATGCCGACGGCGACGGGGAAGAACGCGAGGTACGACGCGATGAGCGCGACCGACAGCCACGGCGGCCACGGGATGCCGGAGCGGTCGACCTGCGTGCCGATCGCGTTGACGACCGGGGCGAAGGCGATGAGGGGCACGATCTGACTGACGACGATCCACGGCAGCAGGCCCGCCTCGACCAGCCGCCACCGCTGCATCGCGATCCCGAGCAGCGAGCCGACGATCACCCCGATGAGCCACCCCAGCGCGGCGAGCCCGAGCGTCATCCCCGCGGCACCCGCGACCGAGACGAGGAGCGGGGGCGTGTCGCCGCCGCTGGTGGGCGCGAACATGCGCGCCGCCATCTCCCACACGTGCGGCATGGCGCGATCGTGCGTGCGGGGGAGCAGGATGACACCCGACCCGGCGGACCCGTCGTCGCCGACGGTCACGCCCTCCGCGGGCCCGAGGAACTTGTACGCCTCCCACAGCAGCGCGACCGCCGCGACGCCCGCCACGCCCCAGCCCGCTCGGACCGCCCACGTGCGACCCCGGGCGGAACGGATGCCGCGGGGCATCCGGTCCTCGTCGGCGACGGGGGCCGCCGTGCCGGGGGCGGGCAGCTGGTCGGTCACCGCTTCGCCGTCACCGGGGGAGTCAGCGCGGGGATGACGGTCTCGCCGTACACCCGCATGGTCTCCTCCTTGTTGTCGTGCTGGAGGTAGCCGGCGAACTGGGTGACGCCCAGGGCGCGGAGCTTCTCGAGCTTGGCGATGTGCTCCTCGGCGGTGCCGAGCACGCAGAAGCGCTCCACGATCTCGTCGGGCACGAAGTCGACGTGGTCGTTGTGGCTCTTGCCGTGCGAGTTGTAGTCGTACCCGGTGCGCCCGGCGATGTAGTCGGTGAGGGCCGCGGGGACGGAGGAGTCCCCGCCGTACTTCGACACGATGTCCGCGACGTGGTTGCCGACCATCCCGCCGAACCACCGGCACTGCTCGATCATGTGCGCGCGGCTCTCGGGGGTGTCCTCGCCGATGTACATCGGGGCGGCGACGCAGAACGCGATCTCGTCGGGGTCGCGGCCGACGTCCTCCGCCGCCTTCCGGACCGTCGCGATCATCCACTCCGCGATGTCGAGGTCGGCCAGCTGCAGGATGAACCCGTCGGCCACCTCGCCGGTGAGCTTCAGGGCGAGGGGCCCGTACGCCGCGACCCACACGTCGAGCGTCGACCCGCGGCTCCACGGGAACTGCAGCGTCGCGCCGTTGTACTCCACCGCGCGGGAGTTGCCGAGCTCGCGGATGACGTGCACCGACTCGCGCAGCGCCTTCAGCGTCGTGGGGCGCCCGTTCGTGACGCGCACGGCCGAGTCCCCGCGGCCGATGCCGCAGATCGTCCGGTTGCCGTACATCTCGTTGAGGGTGGCGAAGGTGGATGCCGTGACCGTCCAGTCCCGTGTGGCGGGATTGGTGACGAAGGGTCCGACGGTGACGCGGCGGGTGGCGGCGAGGATCGCCGAGTGCACGACGTACGGCTCCTGCCACAGCAGGTGCGAGTCGAACGTCCACACGTGGCTGAAGCCGTGGGCCTCGGCCAGCTGCGACAGCTGGACGGTGCGGGCGGCGGGCGGATTGGTCTGCAGGACGACGCCGAAATCCATGGGGTCCCCTCTCAGACCAGGTACTGGCTCAGGCCGCGCTTGACGAAGCGGCCGTCGCCCTTCGCGCCGATGTACGCGCCGTCGTCGACGACGACCTTGCCGCGCGAGATGACGGTGTCGACGTGCCCGTCGATCTCGTAGCCCTCCCACGCGGAGTGGTCCATGTTCATGTGGTGGGTCTTGCCGACCCCGATGGAGGTGTGTCCGGCCGGGTCATACACGACGATGTCGGCGTCCGCGCCGGGGGCGATGACGCCCTTCTGCCCGTACATGCCGAACATGCGCGCCGGCGTCGTGCTGGTCAGCTCCACCCACCGCTCGAGGGTGATCTCGCCGGTCACCACGCCCTGGTACATGAGGTCCATGCGGTGTTCGACGGAGCCGATGCCGTTGGGGATGGCCCGGAAGTCGCCTTGGCCGAGCGTCTTCTGGTCCTTCATGCAGAACGGGCAGTGGTCGGTG
>VGAV01000324.1 GCA_016870695.1 Actinomycetota bacterium
CGTCGCGTGGTGCTCGCCGTCGGGGAGGACGACCGCGTCGTCGGCGGCATCCCTCGCCCACCACAGCCCCTTCAGGCCCAGGTTCGCCGCCTCCGTGCCCCCGGAGGTCAGCACCACCTCGATGGGCTGGCAGCCGAGCACGCCGGCGAGCTGCTCCCGGGCGTCCTCGAGGAGGCGGCGCGCCTCCTGACCGGCGCCGTGGATGGAGGACGGGTTGCCGATCACGTCGTGCGCGGCGAGCCAGGCCTCCCGCGCCTCGGGCCGCAGAGGCGTCGTCGCGGCGTGATCGAGGTAGACCCGCATCTCCGGCCTCCCGTGCGTCGCGCTCATCTGCCTTCACTACCCTAGGCGCATGGTCCGCCCCGAGCTCCTGTCCCCGCCGCGCTCCGGCCTGCTCTCCGCCGCGTACGACGACCTCGGCGTCCGCCCCGGTCCCGACGGCGGCACGCTGCGCGTCTGGTCGGCGCACGCGGAGGCGATGCAGCTGCTGATCTTCGACGACGTCGACCTCGACTGGGCGATCGAGACCGTGCCGATGGACGCGGTCGGCGGCGGGGTGTTCGCGGCATCCAGTCCCCTCCTCCGTCCCGGGGCGCGCTACGCCGTCCGCGTCGCCGGGCCGCACGGACCGGGCAACACCTTCAACCCCCAGTCGCTGCTCATCGAGCCCTACTCGCGCGGGCTCGTGGTCGGCGGGTTCGGCGACTGGCGCTCCGTCGTCGTCGACGGCGGGTTCGACTGGGGCGGCTCGACGAAGCCCGCCGTCCCGTTGGACCGCACCGTCATCTACGAGGGGCACGTGAAGGGGATGACCAAGCGTCACCCGCACGTGCCGCCCGCGCTCCACGGCACCTACGCCGGCCTCGCCCACCCCGCGATGATCGAGCACTTCCTCTCGCTCGGGGTCACCAGCATCGAGCTGCTCCCCGTGCACGCCTTCGCCACCGAGCCGCGGCTGCTGCACCTGGGCCTGAGCAACTACTGGGGCTACAACTCGCTGAACTTCTTCACCCCGCACGCGCCGTACGCGACGGCCGCGAGCCGCGCCGAGGGACCCGAGGCGGTGCTGCGCGAGTTCAAGGGCATGGTCAAGCTGCTGCACGAGGCGGGCCTCGAGGTGATCCTCGACGTCGTCTACAACCACACCGCCGAGGAGGGCATCGGCGGTCCGCGCACGAGTCTCCGGGGCATCGACAACCGCTCCTACTACCGGCAGACCGCCGACGGCGCGTACATCGACGAGACCGGGTGCGGCAACGCGGTGAACACCTCCACGGATGCCGCGGCCCGTCTCGTGCTGGACTCGCTCCGCTACTGGTCGGAGGAGGTGCAGATCGACGGCTTCCGCTTCGACCTGGCCGTCACCCTCGGCCGGGACGAGCGGCACTCGTTCCAGCCCGATCACCCGCTGCTGACCGCGATCCGGGAGGACCCCGCGCTGGCCGGCGTCAAGAAGATCGCCGAGCCCTGGGACGTGGGGATGGGCGGGTGGCAGACCGGCAACTTCGGCGACGGCTGGCTGGAGTGGAACGACCGCTACCGCGACCGGGTGCGGAACTTCTGGCTGAGCGACATCGACTACGCCCGTCGCGCCGAGCACGCGCCCGTCGGCGTCGGCGGCTTCGCCACGCGGCTGGCGGGGTCGTCGAACACCTTCTCCGACGAGCGCGGCCCGCTCGCGAGCGTCAACTTCGTCACCGCGCACGACGGGTTCACCCTTCGCGACCTCGTGTCCTACGACGTCAAGCACAACCTCGGCAACGGCGAGCAGAACCGCGACGGCGCCGACACGAACCGGTCCTTCAACCACGGCGCCGAAGGTGCGACGGACGACGAGCGCGTCCTCGCCGCCCGCCGCAAGGCGATGCGCAACCTGATGGGGACCCTGCTGCTGTCCGCGGGCGTGCCGATGATCACCGCGGGCGACGAGTCCGGTCGCACCCAGCGCGGCAACAACAACGCCTACTGCCACGACTCGGCGCTCACTTGGCTGTCGTGGGAGCACGCCCCGTGGCAGCAGGACCTCTTCGCGCACACGCAGCGGCTCCTGCGGCTGCGCCGCGAGAACCCCGCTCTGCGTCCCCTGCGCTTCGCGCGGCAGGGCGAGCACATCCCGTCGGCCACCGTCATGGAGTGGTTCGACGAGAACGGCGCGACCATGTCGAGCGACGGCTGGACCGACCCCTCCCACCGCACCGTGCAGTGGGTGGCGAGCTCCACGCCGGAGGTCGAGGACGCCAACCGCATCCTCCTCATCGTCCACGGGGACGAGAGCCCCACGGAGGTCACTCTCCCCGGGATCCCGGATGCCACGGCCTGCGTGTCCTTGTGGTCCAGCGCGGACGAGCGCCCGGACGATCGCACGCCGCGGTTCGCGCCCGGCGACGTCGTCGCGGTGCCCGGCACCTCTATGCGGCTGTTCCGCGTGGAGTAGGCCGGTCCGGTCGCTTCGGTCTCCGCGCGTCGTGTGTCAAGGTCCGTTCCCGGCCCCGGCCGCGCCGGTAGGTTCGGACCGTGGCCCTCACGACGACGACACCCACGCCCGACCGTCCCTGGCGCAGCGCCGCCGCGATCCCCGTCCGTCCGGCGCGGGCGACGCCGACAGCGAAGGGCGTCGCGACACCGCGGATCCCCATCGCGGAGCCGCACCCGAGCGTCCCCGGCGGTCGCTTCCGGCCGTCGGCGTTCGTCGGGGAGGCGGTGCCCTTCACCGTCACCGCGTTCCGGGAGGGACACGACCGCATCGGCGTGCACGTCCGGCTCTTCTCGCCCTCCGGCGACGAGTCGCTGCACCGCCTGTCGCCCCTGAACGACGGGTTCGACCGCTGGTCGGTCCTCGTCGCCCCTCTCGAGCAGGGCGTGTGGCGCTTCCGCTTCGAGGCGTTCGCCGACGACTTCGCCACCTGGCAGCACGCCGCCGAGGTCAAGATCGCGGCGGGCGTCGATGCGCCGCTCATGCGCGAGATGGGCGCCCAGTTGTTCGACCGCGCCCGCGCCGACCGGCGCCGGCCGGCGGAGGACAAGCAGATCCTCGAGGCCGCGGCACGCCGCCTGCGGGATCCGGAGGTCCACGACGACGAGGCCCTGCACATCGTCGAGGACGACGCCATCGCCGCCCTCTTCGCCGCGCGGCCGGTCGCGACGCTCGTCACGGTCGGGCGCGACGCCGAGGTGCTCGTCGAGCGCGAGCGCGCCGGCGTCGGGGCCTGGTACGAGTTCTTCCCGCGCTCCGAGGGCGCGACCCGCGCCGAGGACGGCTCCGTCGTGAGCGGTTCGTTCCGCACGGCCGTGGACCGCCTGCCCGCCGTCGCCGACATGGGCTTCGACGTGCTGTACCTCCCGCCGATCCACCCCATCGGCGAGAGCAACCGCAAGGGCCCGAACAACACGCTGGTCGTCGAGCCCGGCGACCCCGGCTCCCCGTGGGCGATCGGCGGTCCGGCCGGCGGTCACGACACCGTCCACCCGGATCTCGGGACGCTCGAGGACTTCCGCGCGTTCGTGTCGGCGGCGCGGGACAACGGCATCGAGGTCGCCCTCGACCTGGCGCTGCAGGCCTCGCCCGACCACCCCTGGGTCACGGAGCACCCCGAGTGGTTCACGACCCTGCCCGACGGTTCCATCGCGTACGCCGAGAACCCGCCGAAGAAGTACCAGGACATCTACCCGGTCAACTTCGACAACGACCCCGAGGGCATCCGCGCCGAGGTGCTG
>VGAV01000325.1 GCA_016870695.1 Actinomycetota bacterium
GTGAAGAGCGTCGAGGTCATGATCGACAGCGGTGAGTGGCAGCAGGCGACGCTGTCGACGCCGGTCAACGACTCGACCTGGGTGCAGTGGATGCTGGAGTGGGACGCCGAACCCGGCACGCACTACATCACGGTCCGGGCCACGGACAACGACGGCAACGTGCAGATCCAGGAGCAGGCCCCGATCGCCCCGAACGGCTCGAGCGGATGGCAGCGCACGCTCGTCACCGTGTCCTGATCCGAGCGGACGGCGTCGGACCTCCGGGTCCGGCGCCGTCGTCGTTCCCGGGAGACGTTCTCTCCGTGGCGGGTCCCGGCGCTCCTTCCGACACGGGTTCCGTGGTTCGTCCCGCCGCGGGTTCCGTCAGAAGCGCGAGGTCGTGAGCACGGCCCCGGCCGCCTCGATCTCGTCCAGTGCTTTCTCGCTCGACACCGGATGCACCCCGGCGACGAGGTCGGTCAGCACGCGGACGTTGCGCCCCGCACCGAGGGCGTCCAGGGTCGACGCCCGGACGCAGTAGTCCGTCGCGATGCCGACGAGATCGATGTCCCGGATGCCGTGGGCGTCGAGGATCTGGGACGCGGTCTCGCCCTCGTCGGAGACGCCCTCGAACAGCGAGTAGGCGGGCTTGCCCTGCCCCTTCTTGAGGTGGTGCGTGACGCGGGTGGTGTCGAAGACCTCGTCGTACTCGGCGCCGTAGGTCCCGCCGACGCAGTGCACCGGCCAGGTGTCCACGAAGTCGGGAGCGTCCGAGAAATGCCCGCCGTTGTCGTCCGTCCCGTGGTGCCAGTCGCGGGATGCCACGATGACGGCGTAGTCGTCGGCGTGGGCCTGGAGGTACCGGCTGATGCGTTCGGCGACGGCATCCCCGCCCTCGACCCCGAGCGCCCCGCGCTCGGTGAAGTCGTTCTGCACGTCGACGATGAACAAGGCGCGGGTCATGCTCCGAGCCTACGCGCGGCAGGGTCCCGACGGGTGGGCGCGGCCCGGGTGCGGGCGCGGCCGGGGCGGCCCGGGCGCGGGCACCGCCGGGGCGATCAGCCGCGGCCGGGGCGGTCAGCCGCGGGCGAAGAGGAGGACGATCGACAGCACGAACGCCAGGACGCCGAGGCCCAGGACGCCGGCGGCGAGCAGCGCGACGAAGCGGACGAGCGGCGACTTCTGCGTCAGCCGCATGCGGTGCACGCTCCCCCGCCGATGGAAGATGTCGACCATGTCGGCCGAGCCCACCTTGGCCTCGTCGTGAGGCGACAGCGGCGCCTCGTTCACCCCGCCGTTCTCATCGAACCACCGGACCACGCGGTGGCCGTCCATCTGCTCCACGACGGCCCGCGCGGGCACCCACGTGCCGTCCGCGAGGAAGAGGATCAGCGCGACGAGCGCGAGCAGCAGACCGACGCCCAGTCCGACCCAGGAGAAGATCTCGATGACGGCGTCCAGGGCGTTCGACACGGGGGCTCCTGCGGGGTCGACGACGGGGACGGTCCGGCCAGCCTATCGGTCGCCCCGCGGCGGGACCGGTGTGCGCGCACCCCGGCGCCGGCGGATCATGGATGCCACCGCGGTGGCATCCATCCCACGAGAAGACCCCCGGACGCATTGTCCGGGGGTCTGTCCGAGCCACCTAAGGGAATCGAACCCTTGACCTATTCATTACGAGTGAATCGCTCTGCCGACTGAGCTAAGGTGGCCTGCGCCGCTCTCGCGTGCACGATCAACGATCTTACATGCTCGAGCGGTCCCCGACGAACCGAGGCGGCCGCGGGCTCAGTAGTCGCCGGTCGCGGAACGATCCGCGAGGATGTCGCGGCTGGACGACAGCCCGAGGCGGGTGGCGCCGGCGGCGATCATCTCCTCCGCGGCGGCACGGGTGCGGATGCCGCCGGAGGCCTTGACCTCGGCCCGGTCGCCGACGGTGCGCTTCATGAGCTGCACGGCGTGGACGCTCGCGCCGCCCGCCGGGTGGAACCCGGTCGAGGTCTTGACGAAGTCGGCGCCCGCAGCGACGGCGGCCTCGCACACGGCGACGATGGCGTCGTCGGAGAGGGCGGCGGACTCGATGATGACCTTCAGCACGGTCGGCGCCGGGGCGGCGGCGCGCACGGCACGGATCTCGGACTCGACGATGTCGTAGCGCCCCTCGATCGCGGCGCCCACGTCGATGACCATGTCGATCTCGTCGGCGCCCTGCGCGACCGACAGCGCCGCCTCGGCGGCCTTGACCTCGGCGTGGTGCTTGCCGCTCGGGAAGCCGCAGACCACCGCGACCTTGAGACCCGCCGGGACCTCGACGGGGAGGAAGGACGGCGACAGGCACACGCTGTAGGTGCCGAGCTCCGCGCCTTGCGCGATGATGCGCTCGACGTCGGCGCGCGTCGCCTCGGGCTTGAGCAGCGTGTGGTCGATGTAGGTCGCCAGGTCGGCAACGGGCGCGGTCATGCGGACTCCTTCGGGTGGGACGCCCTCCAGCCTAAGCGCGGGGCGTCCCGGACGCGGTCACTCGCAGCGCAGGCCGTCCTCCGGCACGGTGCCGTCGACGAGGAAGCCCTCCACCGCCGCGTCGACGCAGGCGTTGCCCCGGTTGTATCCGAGGTGCCCCTCTCCGACGCGGGTCACGAGGACGCCCTGGGAGAGCTGCGCGGCGAGCGACTCCGCCCAGGGGTAGGGCGTCGCCGGGTCGCCGGTGGTGCCGACCACGACGATCGGCGGGGAGCCCTCGGCCGTGATCTCGCCCCGCGTGCCCGTCGGGGGGTAGGGCCAGGCGTCGCACACGCTCGGCGTCTGCCAGTACGGCGCGATCGTCGGGGCCTCCCGCTCGATGCGCTCCTGCAGCGCGGCCTCGTCCGCCGGGTCGTCCTCGACGGGGTAGTCCATGCAGTTGTAGGCGGTGAAGGCCTCAGTGGAGTTGTCGAGGTACTCGCCGCCGACGCGCCCGTTGTAGGAGTCGGCGAGCTGGAACGCCACGTCCGCCTGACCGTTCACCACATCCGCCAGGGCGGCGCGGAGGAACGGCCAGCTCTCCTGGCTGTAGAGCGCCGCGATGATCGCCGTCTGCAGGCTGTCGGCGCCGAGACGACGTCCGTCCGACGCGGTCAGCGGGCGCTGGTCGACGCGGGCGAGCAGCGCGGAGAGATCGGCGAGGGCGTCGTCGACGGAGCCGGCGAAGGGGCAGGACGACAGCGCCAGGCAGTCGGTGAGGAACGTCCGCAGCGACTCCTGGAATCCGACCGCCTGCGAGATGCCGACCTCGCTGCCCGACACCGACGGGTCGATGGCGCCGTCGAGCACCAGGCGCCCGGCGCGCTCGGGGAAGAGCTTGGCGTAGGTGGCCCCGAGGAACGTGCCGTACGAGTAGCCCAGGTAGTTCAGCTTCTCGTCGCCCAGCACGGCACGGAGGAGGTCCATGTCGCGCGCGGCGTTCTCGGTGGTGATGTAGGGCAGGACGCCGTCGCTGTTCGCCTCGCACGCGGCGGTGAAGTCCGCGTTGCGCTGCTCCACCGCGGCGGTCCACTCGTCGCTGCCGCGCTCCCCCGGAACGATGTCGTACAGGAAGGCGTCCAGTCCGGCCGGGTCGTAGCACGTGACCCGGGTGGACTCCCCCACTCCGCGCGGGTCGAAGCCGATGACGTCGTAGTTCTCGACGAGGTCCTCGCCGGCGACGAACGACAGCGAGTTGAGGACGAAGGACTTGCCGCTGCCGCCGGGA
>VGAV01000326.1 GCA_016870695.1 Actinomycetota bacterium
CGACGCCGGGCCGAGCCAGGACTGGCTGGGCTTCGTCAAGAGCACGCGGGCGCGCAACAAGATCCGTGGCTGGTTCACGAAGGAACGCCGCGAGGAGGCCATCGAGCAGGGCAAGGATTCCATCGCCCGCGCCATGCGCCGGCAGAACCTGCCGTTGCAGCGCCTCATGAACCAGGACTCGTTCACCGAGGTCGCCCGGCAGTTCCACTACGAGGACGTGTCGGCCCTGTACGCCGCGGTCGGCGAGGGACACGTGTCGACGCAGTCGGTGATCGAGAAGGTCACCGCCCTCGTCAGTGCCGAAGACACCTCGACCGGACCCATCGACCTGCCGCAGATCGGCCGTTCCCGCGCCCCGCGTGGCGGCGACTCCGGCGTCCTGGTCCGCGGTGCCCCCGACATCCTCGTCAAGCTCGCGAAGTGCTGCACGCCCGTCCCCGGCGACGAGATCGTCGGCTTCGTCACCCGCGGCAGCGGCGTCTCGGTGCATCGCGACGACTGCACCAACGTCAAGTCGCTGCGGGAGGACCCCGAGCGTCTCATCGACGTGGAGTGGGCACCGACGACGAAGAGCGTGTTCCTCGTGCAGATCCAGGTCGAGGCGCTGGACCGCTCCGGACTGCTCAGCGACGTCACCCGCGTGCTGAGCGAGCACCACGTGAACATCCTGACGGCGTCGGTGCAGACGAACAACGACCGCCTGGCGATCAGCCGGTTCGTGTTCGAGATGGGCGACACCGTGCACCTCGACCGCGTGCTGAACGCGGTGCGGCGCATCGACGCGGTCTACGACGTCTACCGCGTCACGTCGTCCTGACGACGCACCGTCGGATGACGGCGCGTTCCTTCTCAGGGCGCGGTGGCGGACGCGGGGCGTCTCCGCACCGCGGCGCCCTCGCAGAGCGACGAGTCGGCGTCACGAGGACGCCGCGCCGAGCAGCGCCGCCGCCCGCCGCTTGCCGGGGAAGCGACGCGCCCCCGCCAGCCACTCCCGTGCGCGGATGACGGCGGCGCGGTCGCCGTCGCGCCATCGGGATGCCGCCTCGAGATGCACCGGGTGCTCCGATCGCGCCAGGTCGGCCAGGGTCCGCGCGACGCTGGTCACCCGCACGCCGGCGATGGTCTCGAGGTCGCCGTCGTCGATCTGCATGTCGCGGTAGGCGACGGAGAGCCGCTGGGCACCGGTCGACCGCCGCGGCACGGCCCGCTGCACCTCGTGGCGGACGGGCTCGACGTGCAGGGCGCCGTGGACCCACGCCGCGGTGAGCCGCGTCGCGGCGAGAGCGTCGCCAAGCAGCGGCCGCAGGCTCGCGGCGCGCATCCATGCCGTCTCCGCGGCGTCGGCGTGCATGAATCCGGCCCCGAGCGGCACGAGCAGACCGTCGAGGCACGCGGCGTACAGCTCGGACTCCGTCAGCGGATCACCGGGGAAGAACAGGAACGGGGATGCCATGCCTAGCAGTGTGCGTCACCGCCGGACACGACGCGGCGCCCGCGGCATCCATTGTGGACAACCGCGGGCGCCGCGTCAGGTGGGGAGGAGGTGTCAGCCGCCCAGGGCGCGCAGCCAGGTGCGGCGGGCCTCCAGCGCCTCGGACGCCTGCGCCTCCGCGCGCTTGTCGCCGCGGGCCTGCGCGTCGGCCAGTTCCGCCTCGAGCTTGTCGATGGCGTCCGTCAGCTGACGGGTCATGTCATTGGCGCGGGCCTTCTGCTCCGGGTCGTTGCGCTTCCAGTCGGCGTCCTCGCGGGTGCGCACGCTCTGCTCGATCTTGCGCAGCTCGTCGTCCAGCGCGCGCTCCTTGTCGCGCGGGAAGATGCGGCCGATCTCGTCCCACTGGCGCTGGATGGCGGTGAGGCGCTGACGGGCGGTCGCCAGGTCCTTCACGTCGACGATGGGAGCGGCCTGCTCGAGCAGCACCTTCTTCTGCTCGATCTTCTCCTTCGACGCCTCGGCGTCGGCGGCCTCACGCTCACCGCGTGCGCTGTAGAGCGCGTCGCCGGCGGCCTTGAAGCGGGCCCACAGCGCGTCGTCGACCTTGCGGCCGGCGCGACCGGAGGCCTTCCACTGGTCGAGGAGGTCGCGGTACGCGCCGATGCCGTCCTCGCCGCGCGGGGCGAGGGCCTCGGCGCGCTCGACGAGGCGGGTCTTGGCGTCGCGCGCCGACTTGTGGGTCTCGTCCAGCGCCGAGAAGAACTCGCGACGGTGACGGTCGACGACCGCGCGCGCGTCGCGGAAGCGGCGCCACAGCTGCTGGGCGGTGGACTTCGGCAAGCGCGGACCGTTCTGCTGGTGCGCCTGCCAGCGGTCGAAGAGGGCCGTCATGTCGGCCGTCATCTGCTTCCACTGCACGGTCTGCGGGTCGCGGGCGGCGTAGGCCTCGGCCTGCTCGACGATGGCGGTGCGCTCGCGGACGGCCTCGTCGACCGCCTCCTTGGCGGCGGCGGACTCGGCCTGGGTGGCTTCCGACAACTGCGCGGTGAGCGCCTCGACGCGGGTGACCAGCGCCGCGAGGTCGCCGACCGCGGCGGCGCCGTCGAGCTTGCCGCGCACCGTCTTGGCGGTGGACCGCAGGTCGGAGGCGGAGGCGCCCCCGCGACGGGAGCGCACCTCGAGGAGCGTGACCTCGCTGGCGAGGTCGGCGTACTTGCGCTCGTAGTAGGCGAGCGCCTCGTCCGCGGTGCCGTCGGGGTACTGACCGACGACGCGCCAGTCATCGCCCTCGCGGACGGAAACAGTGCCGTCGTCATCCACGCGGCCCCACGGCTGCGGCTGGTCGACGGTCTCGGGAGTGGGCTCGGAAGTCACGGAGTAGCACCTCATCGCGGCAACGCCGCCTGGGGGAGAAGGACCCTCCGAGCCTAGTACGCCCGGCGGGCCGCCGACAGGATCAGGGGGTGGCCTCGGGGCTCGGCGCATCCGAGGGGGAGGGGGTGTCCGACGGAGCGGGCGTCTCGGACGAGGAGGGCTGCGGCGTCGCCGTCTCGGACGGGACCGGTGCGGGCGCTCCCGGACCGGCGGCGAAGTACGCGGTCTGGGCGCCGACGGCGGCGAGCACGACGAGACCGCCGATCACCGCGGCGAGGACGTTGTCGCGGGTGCGTCGCCGGATGGTCCGTTCGTGCAGGTCCCGCCGCGCCTGGTAGATCCGCGCACGCTCCCGCTGTTCCCGGCTCTGCCGGTCCTTGCCACCCGTCGCCACGTCGACCTCCTCCCGCCCGTTCGCGGGCTCCGACGATCCTATTCAGCGGGCCCGCGGCGGGACAAAGCGGACGCCCGCCCGTGTCGGCGGGCACGGTTAGCCTGGTCGGGTGACCCCTTCGCACGCCCTGTTCCAGGGCCAGACGCCGCTCGCCGTGCGGATGCGGCCGACGAGCCTCGACGAGGTCGCCGGACAGGGGCACCTGTTGCGGCCCGGGTCACCGCTGGTCACCCTGGCGACGACGGACTCGTCGGCGTCGGCGTCCGCGGTGTCCGTCATCCTGTGGGGCCCGCCCGGGACGGGCAAGACGACGCTGGCGCAGGCGATCGCCCGGTCCTCGGGGCGGCGTTTCGTCGAGCTGTCGGCCATCACCGCGGGGGTCAAGGACGTCCGCGAGGTCATGCAGGAGGCGCTCACCCAGCGCGACCTCTACGGGCAGTCGACGATCCTCTTCCTCGACGAGATCCACCGCTTCACCAAGGCCCAGCAGGAT
>VGAV01000327.1 GCA_016870695.1 Actinomycetota bacterium
ACATCGACGTGCGGCTCGAATCCGTGCACGAGGGCATCCTCGTGTCCGGCACCGTCGACACGACCGCCGTGGGCGTGTGCGGGCGCTGCCTGACCGACATCGAAGAGCCTGTCGAAGTCGAGTTCCAAGAACTTTTCACGTATCCTGGGGACGAAGCGAACGACTTCGACGTTCAAGACGACCACGTGGATCTTGAAAATCTGGTCCGGGACGCCATCGTCCTCTCGCTTCCGTTCCAGCCGGTGTGTCAGCCGGATTGCCCCGGGCTCGACCCGAACACGGGTGAGAGGCTGACGGAGAGCGCCGGCGACACGGAGCAGACGCCCGTCGATCCTCGGTGGGCAGCGCTCCAGCAGTTCACCCCAGACGACGGCGATGCGCTCCGCGCCGCCCCCAAGACAGAGAAGAGCTAGTCATGGCAGGTAACCCCCCGAAGCGGAAGGTCTCCCGCTCGAACACCCGCTCGCGCCGCGCGCAGTGGAAGGCCGAGGCGCCTGCGCTGGTCAAGACCATCGAGAACGGCAAGGTCGTCTACAGCCGCCCGCACCAGGCCAAGGTCGTCACCGACTCGCAGGGCACCGAGCTGTTCCTCGAGTACAAGGGCCGCAAGGTCGCCGACGTCTGATCCGCGTTCCGTGACGCGAAACTCCGTCGGGCGGCGAACGCTCACCGAGAAGCTCGGGGTCGATATCGACCCCGAGCTTCTTTCTCTTGCCCTGACGCACCGGTCCTACGCCTACGAGCACGGAGCGATCCCGCACAACGAGCGCCTCGAGTTCCTCGGCGACTCGGTGCTCGGCCAGGCGGTGACGGTGCGCCTGTTCACGCGGCATCCCGAGCTCGACGAGGGCAGCCTCGCCAAGCGCCGGGCGAGTGTCGTCTCGACCGTGGCCCTCGCGGAGGTCGCCCGTGGCATCGGTCTCGGGGCGCACGTCCGCCTCGGGCGTGGCGAGGACCTGACCGGGGGCCGCGACAAGGACTCGATCCTCGCGGACACCATGGAGGCCGTCTTCGGCGCGACCTACCTCTCGGCGGGGCCGGAGGCGGCGACCGCGCTCGTGCTGCGGCTCGTCGAGCCCCTGCTCGAGGACCCCGACCGCTACGGCGCCGCGATGGACCCGAAGACGAGCCTGCAGGAGATCGCGGCCCGACACGGGCTCGCGGCCCCGGGCTACGCGGTCGAGGCGACCGGTCCCGACCACGACCGGCGCTTCACCGCGACGGTGACCGTCGGCGACGTCCGCACCCAGGGGATCGGTTCGAGCAAGAAGCAGGCGGAGATGGCGGCCGCCCTGGCGGCGTGGCGCGAGCTCGACGCGCGTGCCTGAGCTGCCCGAGGTCGAGGTCGTCCGCGCCGGTCTCGAGCCCGCGGTCACGGGCGCCCTCATCACCTCCGTCGACGTGCGCGACGCCCGCGCGCTCACCCGCCACAGCGGCACGCCCGAGCACTTCGAGACCGAGCTGACCGGACGGCGGATCGTCGCGGCCGTCCGGCGGGGCAAGTTCCTGTGGATGCCGCTGGCCGCGGATGCGGCTGACCCGTCGACTCCCGACGAGGCGATCGTGACGCATCTGGGGATGAGCGGGCAGATGCTGTTGCGCGTCCCCGGCGCCCCGCCGGAGCGCCACGAGCGGATCCGCCTCGAGGTGGAGCACCCGGAGCACGGCCCGCTGTCGGTCGTCTTCGCGGACCAGCGCACGTTCGGCTCGCTCGCGATCGACGCCCTCCTGGCCACCCCCGACCGCGCCGCGGGCGGTCGCGGGTCGGCGCTGCCCGTCGTGCCGACGCAGGTCGCGCACATCGGCCGCGATCCGCTCGACCCCGCGTTCGATGCGGCGGCGTTCCGGCGCCGCCTGGCCCGCACCTCGTCCGGCATCAAGCGGGTGCTGCTCGACCAGACGGCCGCGAGCGGCATCGGCAACATCTACGCCGACGAGTCGTTGTGGGCCGCGCGCATCCACCCCGAGACGGCGGCATCCACTCTCCCGACCCGCGCGGTGAACCGTCTGCTCGCCGAGGTGCAGGCCGTGCTCGAGAAGGCCCTCGCCGAGGGCGGGACGAGCTTCGACGCGCAGTACGTGAACGTCAACGGCCAGGCCGGGTACTTCGCGCACTCGCTCAACGCCTACGGGCGGACCGGTCAGCCCTGCCCGCGATGCGGCCGGCCCATCGTCCGCGTCTCGTTCATGAACCGGTCGTCGCACTTCTGCCCGCGCTGCCAGCGCGTCCGCTGACGCTCAGGCGAGGACCTTCTTCCACGCGCCCTCATAGGACAGCGGGCGGAAGCCGATCTCCTCGTTGATCGAGAGCATGGGGCGGTTCTCCTCCGCGTTGTAGGTCATCACCCGGGTCGAATCCGGCGCGACGTCCCGCCAGGCGAGCAGGCCGGCGCACTTGACGAGCATGCCGAGGCGGTGACCGCGGTGGGCGGCGACGACGAGCGTGTCCTCCTGATGGGTGATGCCCGTACGGTCCTTGCCGACGACCAGCTCGTTGAACGCGGCGAGCTCGCCGCTGTCCACATGCTGGGCGGCGGTCACGAGGAGGTGGCGTCCGGCGTCGAGGTACGTCCGCTCGAAGCGGCGCAGCCGGGCGGCATCCCAGACCTCCTCGTCGTACTCGAGGTCGGCACTGGGGGCGTCCGTCACCATGCGGGCCTTCATCGCGGCGTACCCGTCGACGAACTCGTCCGGCGTCGGCAGCGTCCACTGCACGACCCGGTACCCGGCGGCGGCCTCCTCGGCCGCGTCGAGCAGCCGGCGCAGGTGCGGCTCGGACCCGCCGAGGTCGAGCACGCTCACGCGCACGATCTGCTCGAGGGTGTTGCCGGACGCCTCGAAGAACCGGGCCGCGTGATCGCGCGGCACCGCGCCGAAGCCGGTCGGTGCGGTCAGCTGCGGCCCGTCCGCGGCCGGGTGCTCCGCCCACGAGGAGAGCACGGTGCGCCCCTGCTCGCGCGCGGTGCGTTCGATGAGGGCGAGGGCGGCGCGTCCGATGCCGCGACCCCAGACCGAGCGGCGCAGTTCGACGAGCCAGTGGCCGGACCGGGCGCCCTCTTCTAGCGGCAGGTCGAGCCCGGCACGGCCGACGACCTCTCCGTCCAGGACGACGATCCAACTGAAACGCCGTGCCGACGGGTCGGGCTGGTACGCGGGCAGGAGCTCGTCCGCCGGCATCCGGTGGTCGTCGTGCCCGGAGACCTCGGCGTACACGAGGTTGCGGATGCGCGTCATCTCGCGGAAGTCGGCGGCGTCCGGATCGGCGATGGATGCCGGGATGCGGAGGGGCCGCAGCTCGAGGCCGGGCGGGGTGTGGTCGGTGCTCATGATGCGTCTTTCGATCTCGAAGGAAGTGGGCGGTGCCGTGCCCGTCGGAGGAAGGGAGTTCGACGGGCCATGGCATCGCCGTCGACGGAAGGGCGGGGCGGGGGAGGGGTCCCCCGCCCCGCGGGTCAGCTGGGCGGACGGGTCAGCAGCGCCGCCCGTTCCCAGGCGAGGCGCCGCTGCTCCTCGGCGACGGCGTTCCGCCGCGCGCGGAGGAGGGCCTCGCTGGCGGCGACCGATCGCACGCGGCGGACGGTGCGCAGCAGCAGCCAGACGCTGACGCGCAGCGCGAGGCGGTGCGCCACCGACAGGCTCCGCATCGGGGGCAGGTCGGTGACAGGGGGTTCGGCCAGGACGGCCTGGACA
>VGAV01000328.1 GCA_016870695.1 Actinomycetota bacterium
TGGGACGTCCCGCCCGCACGACGCGATCGACTCGTGGGACGACCTGTCCCGCGGCGACGATCCCACCGCCTGACCCACGAGCGAGCGTTTACCGGGCCCTCCTGCCTTCGCGGGCAGGCAAATCCGGATCGTTCGACGTCGCGATAACACCGGCCCGGCGGGCGCGGGGCCCGCGGCGCCGCTTCGGTAGACTGGAACGACGCTTGTACCCGCGCTGCGGCGCGACCTGAAGGAGATCCATGAGCAACCCCATCGGCGATCCCGGCCACGGACACTCGCCCGCCGCCTGGACGGCCGTGATCATCATGCTCGTCGCATTCACGCTCGGCACGCTGTTCTTCTGGCTCAACATGCCGGTGCTCGTGTGGGCGTCGGTGGGTCTCCTCGTCGTCGGCGCCCTCGTCGGTCTCATCATGACCAAGGCCGGGTACGGCGCGAACGGCGCCAAGGCGAACCCGAAGGCGCACTGACCGTGCTGGCCGATCTGACGGCCGGAGCAGTCGAGGACGCCGAGGAGCGCGCGCGCACGCGGCCCCTCGCCGAGGTGGAGCGCGACGCCCTCGCGCAGACGCCGCCGCGGGACGCCCTCGCGATGCTCGCCCCCGCCGACCGCGTCAAGGTCATCGCCGAGGTCAAGCGCGCCAGCCCGTCGCGCGGCGACCTCGCCTCCATCCCGGACCCGGCCCGTCAGGCGCGCCTGTACGAGGAGGGCGGGGCCTCCGCGATCTCGGTGCTCACCGAGGGCCGCAAGTTCAAGGGCAGCCTCGCCGACCTCGAGGCCGTGCGGGCGGCGGTGTCCGTGCCCGTGCTGCGCAAGGACTTCATCGCCACGCCGTACCAGGTGCTGGAGGCGCGCGCCTCGGGCGCCGACCTCGTGCTGCTCATCGTCGCCGCGCTCGATCAGAAGACCCTCGCCGAGCTGTACGCGCTGACCACCGACCTGGGCATGACCGCGCTCGTCGAGACGCACTCTGCGGACGAGTTGTCCCGCGCGTCCGACCTCGGCGCCCGGCTCATCGGGGTGAACGCGCGCAACCTGTCGACCTTCGAGCTCGACCGGGATCTGTTCGGCACGCTCGCCGACCGCTTCCCGGCCGACGCCGTGAAGATCGCCGAGTCGGCCGTGCTCGCCCCGGCCGACGTCGCCCATTACCGCGCCGCCGGCGCCGACGTGGTGCTCGTGGGGGAGGCGCTCGTCACGGGCGACCCCGTCGCGACACTGCGCGCCTTCCTCCAGGAGTCCGCATGACCATCAGCCTGCGCGAGCAGAAGGGCCCCTTCTTCGGGGACTTCGGCGGCCGCTACATGCCCGAGTCGCTGATCGCCGCGATCGACGAGCTCACCGAGGTGTACGAGTCGGCCATGGCCGACCCGGAGTTCCACGCCGAGCTGCGCGCGCTGCTGCACGACTACGCCGGCCGCCCGTCGGTGCTGACCGAGGTGCCGCGGTTCGCCGCCCACGCCGGGGGCGCGCGCGTCTTCCTCAAGCGCGAGGACCTCAATCACACCGGCTCGCACAAGATCAACAACGTGCTGGGCCAGGCGCTGCTCACCAAGCGCCTCGGCAAGACGCGCGTCATCGCCGAGACCGGCGCGGGCCAGCACGGCGTGGCCACCGCGACGGCGGCCGCGCTGTTCGGCCTCGAGTGCGTCGTCTACATGGGCGAGGTCGACACCGAGCGCCAGGCCCTCAACGTCGCCCGCATGCGCCTGCTCGGCGCCGAGGTCGTGCCGGTCACGACCGGGTCGCGCACGCTGAAGGACGCCATCAACGAGGCCTACCGCGACTGGGTCGCGTCGGTCGAGACGACGAACTACGTCTTCGGCACGGCGGCGGGTCCGCACCCGTTCCCGGCGATGGTCCGCGACTTCCAGAAGATCATCGGCGAGGAGACCCGCGCGCAGTTCCTCGAGCGGCTCGGCCGTCTCCCCGACGCGGTGTTCGCCTGCGTCGGCGGCGGTTCGAACGCGATCGGGATGTTCGACGCGTTCCTCGACGACGAGGGCGTGGCCCTGTACGGCGTCGAGGCGGCCGGCGACGGCGTGGACACGCCCAAGCACGCGGCATCCATCGGCCGGGGCCGTCCGGGCGTGCTGCACGGCGCGCGCACCTACGTGCTGCAGGACGAGGACGGGCAGACCACCGAGTCGCACTCGATCTCCGCCGGCCTCGACTACCCGGGCGTCGGACCCGAGCACGCGTGGCTCGCCGACATCGGCAGGGCCCAGTACATCCCCGCCACCGACGACGAGGCCATGCAGGCGCTCCGTCTGCTCTCGCGCACCGAGGGGATCATCCCCGCGATCGAGTCTGCCCACGCCCTGGCCGGTGCGCTGCGCATCGGCAAGGAGCTCGGGCCGGATGCCGTCATCGCGGTCAACCTGTCCGGTCGCGGCGACAAGGACATGGATACCGCCGCCCGCTACTTCGACCTGTACGACGCGGCGCACGCGCCCGAGACCCCCGACGGGGCCGCCCAGACGGCGGCCGCGGGAGCCGTGGCATCCGCTCCCGGCTCGCCCGTGGACGTGGCCCCGGCGCCGGACGCGGCCAGCGGGGCCGGAGTCGAGCTGTGACCTCGCGCGTCTCGGCGGCCATCGACGCCGCCCATGCCGAGGGTCGCGGCGCGTTCGTCGGCTACCTCCCCGCGGGGTACCCCGACGTCGCCACGAGCATCGAGGCCGTCGTCGCTCTGGCAGAGGCCGGCGCGGACGTCATCGAGCTGGGCCCGCCCTACAGCGACCCGGTGATGGACGGCATCGTGATCCAGGAGGCGACGCAGACGGCGCTGGCCAACGGCTTCCGCATGCGCGACCTTTTCACGATCATCCGCGAGGTCACCGCGCGCACCGACGTCCCCGTGCTCGTCATGACCTACTGGAACCTCGTCGTGCAGTACGGCGTCGAGCGGTACGCCGACGAGCTGCTCGCCGCCGGCGGTGCCGGGCTCATCACGCCGGACATCACGCCCGATGCGGCCGACGAGTGGATCGCCGCGAGCGAGAGCCGCGGCCTGGATCGCGTGTTCCTCGCCGCCCCGACGTCGACCGACGAGCGCCTCGAGATGATCGTCCGCGAGTCCCGCGGGTTCGTGTACACGGTGTCGACGATGGGCATCACGGGGGAGCGGGCGGAACTGGATGCCGCCGCCCGGCGCCTCGTGGAGCGCCTGCGCACCCACGGCGCCGCGCACGCGTGCGTGGGCATCGGGATCTCCAACGCCGCCCAGGTGGCCGGCGTCGTCGAGTACGCCGACGGAGCCATCGTCGGGACGGCGCTGGTCAAGGCCCTCCGCGACGGCGGTGTGGACGGGCTCCGCGCTCTGGCGGGGGAGCTGTCCGCCGGCACCGCGCGGCGCGCCTAAACTCGTTCCCATGACGTTCGCCCTCCCGAGCGCCGCCTCCGGCGTGCTCGCCAGCATCCCGAGTCCGTCGATCTCGTACGTCGACCTCGGCCCCCTGCGCATCCACTTCTACGCCCTGTGCATCGTCGCGGGCATCATCGTGGCGCTCTTCCTCACCAACGCGCGCCTGACGCGTCGGGGCGCGGAGAAATGGGTCGTCATCGACATCTGCCTGCTGGCGGTGCCCCTGGCGATCGTCGTCGCGCGGATCTACCACGTCCTCACGCACGCCGGGTACTACTTCGGTCCGGGCTCGAACCCCTGGAACCCCTTCGAG
>VGAV01000329.1 GCA_016870695.1 Actinomycetota bacterium
GCCGAGGAGGGCTCGTCCGGAGCGGCCGCATCTCCGCGGGACGCGCTGCGGGCCGCTTCGCGGTTCGCCGCGCGCTGCGCGTTCTGCTCGGTCTTCACTTCGGACTTGTTCTTGTGAGGGGCGACCACCATGACCATGTTGCGACCGTCGATCGTGGGGTTCGACTCCACGGTGCCGAGCTCGGCCACGTCCTCCGCGAACTTGCGCAGCAGACGCACACCCTGCTCGGGACGCGACTGCTCGCGACCGCGGAACAGGATCATGGCCTTCACCTTGTCGCCGGCCTGGAGGAAGCCCTCGGCACGCTTGAGCTTGGTGATGTAGTCGTGCGCCTCGATCTTCAGACGGAACCGGACCTCCTTGAGGACGGTGTTCGCCTGGTTACGACGCGCTTCCTTGGCCTTCTGAGCGGCCTCGTACTTGAACTTGCCGTAATCCATGATCTTGACCACGGGCGGCTTGGAGCTCGGAGCGACCTCGACCAGGTCGAGGTCCGCTTCCTGGGCCAGGCGCAGCGCAGCTTCGATTCGGACGATGCCGACCTGCTCGCCGTTGGGTCCGACGAGACGGACCTCCGGGACTCGGATGCGCTCGTTGGTGCGGGGATCGCTGATGCGGGACTCCTCTTGTCTTCGTTGATGGCCGCCGCGATCCATTCGGACCACGGGCGAAGAGGAGTCATACCACCCGGCACGGTGCTGTCAGCACCGGCTTCTGCACCCTGACGACCCCGTGCGAGACGGAGCGGAGTGCGGGAACCCGGTAGCCTGGAGCGGCAAGCGCGGGTGGGATGAAATCCTCTTTCGTTCGGAGCAGAACACTCCGAAGCCCGCCACAGTCTAGCAGAGAGATACACGTGGACACGATCCCCTCCGACCCGCACGACCACGACGCCGCGAACGGCTCCGGTGAAGACGCCGAGCGCCTCGCCCGCTGGGAGGAGCAGGAGCGCGTCTCCGCCTCCGCGACGCGCGACATCGCCGACGTGCCCGCGGTCGAGGTCATCACGACCACGGCGGTCCACCTCATGAGCGCCGCGGCGGTCAAGGTCGGCCTCGCCGACGACCCGCAGCACCAGACCGACCTCGATGAGGCCCGCAAGCTCATCAACGCCCTCGCCGGCCTGATCACCGCCGGAGCCGCCGAGATCAGCGACATGCACGCGCGCTCCCTGCGCGACGGCCTGCGCTCCCTGCAGCTGGCGTTCCGCGAGGCGTCCGTCATCCCCGACCCCATCGGCAAGGGTCCGGGCGAGAAGTGGACGGGCCCCGTCACCTGATCGAGGTTCGCCGCCTGCCGCCGGGGCAGGCGGGGGCACGAGGACAGGACGATCCCACGGCCGACAGCATGTCTTCGGCTCGGAGCCTGTTTGGGTGACGGTGCGGGCGGGAGGGATGCCATCGGCAGCTCCCCCACGACCGTCGAGGGTCAGGCGTCCTGACTGCGGTGGAGCTTGACGGTCAGCGAGTCGACGAGAACCGCGACGCGGTCGTCGCCCGCCCAGCGCCGCGCGAGGCGCGCGAGGACCGCGTCCAGCTCCTCCTGCTCCAGGCCCGACATGAGCTGCAGGTGCACGACGAGCTCGGGACCGCGCAGGCGGCCGGTCGGGTCCCCGGACTGCACGGCGAGGTCCAACACCGCCAGCTCGCCGGAGATGCTCTCCTGCAGTCCGGTGAAGACCGCCGGCGAGGTGTGAGCCGACTCCCAGGCCTCCCCCTGGGCGATGGCCCAGACCGCCGGACGGCGGAGGACGAACTCCGTCTCCGACGCGGGGTCGATGACGATCAGCTCGGTGTCCTCGTTCGCGGCGGCCAGCGCCGTGCGCCGACCGTCCGCCGGCACGGGGCGGGCCGCAGCGTCCCATCGCTGCAGCGCATCGACCGACGTGAACACCGGCAGCACCTTGCGACCGTCCGGGGCCGCGACCGTGACGATCGACAGCTCCTGCGTCTTGTCGACCTCCAGGCCGTGGGGGCCCACGCCGTGGTCGCCCTTCTCGGCGACGAGGGGGATCAGCAGGCGCGCGTCACGGTAGGCGTCCACGACCGCGCGCGCCTCGCCGTCACCGGTGTGGAACGCCAGCAGCGCCGACAGCAGCGCCGGGTCGGCCGATCCGTCGTCGCCGGAATGCGGGTTCTGCTCGAATCGCCGCCCCTCCCAGGGCACGCCGGCGGAGTCGGCCCCCGGTCCGTGGCCGTGCGGTCCGTCGCCGTGCGGTCCGTCAGCCTCCGGCGACATCCAGAGCCTCTGCCAGCGTGAACTGGCCCGCGTAGAGCGCCTTGCCGACGATGGCGCCCTCGACGCCGAGGGGGACGAGCTCGCGCAGCGCGGCGATGTCGTCGAGGCTGGACACCCCGCCCGACGCCACGACCGGCTTGGGCGTGCGCTGGGTCAGCTCGCGCAGCAGCTCGAGGTTGGGTCCGCGCAGCGTGCCGTCCTTGGTGACGTCGGTGACGACGTAGCGGCTGCATCCGGCGTCCTCGAGGCGGTCCAGGACCGTCCACAGGTCGCCCCCGTCGCGGGTCCACCCGCGCGCCGCGAGCGTCGTCCCGCGCACGTCCAGACCGACGGCGATGGCCTCGCCGTAGCGGTTGATGACATCGGCGGCCCACTCGGGGTTCTCCAGGGCGGCGGTGCCGAGGTTGATCCGGCTCGCACCGCTCTCGAGGGCGGCCTCCAGGGACCGGTCGTCGCGGATGCCGCCGGAGAGCTCGACCTGCACGCCGCGCACGTTCTTGATGACCTTGCGCATGACCGACGCGTTGCTGCCCCGCCCGAAGGCGGCATCCAGGTCCACCAGGTGGATCCAGGTCGCTCCCTGACGGGCGAAGTCGAGGGCCGCGTCGACGGGGTCGCCGTAGCTGGTCTCGGTGCCCGCTTCGCCCTGGGTCAGGCGGACGGCCTTGCCGTCGGCGACGTCGACCGCGGGAAGCAGCACAAGTTCGGGCGTGGACGCGAAATCGTTCATGGCTCCTCGTGCCCGGCGGCGCGTCTCGCCGGCCCTGGGCACGAGGTCACACAGTAGTCGTGCGCAGGCCGTCGATCCAATTCGCCAGCAGGCGGATGCCCGCCTCGCCGGACTTCTCCGGGTGGAACTGCGTCGCCGCCAGCGGCCCGTTCTCGACCGCCGCGAGGAACGGCGCGCCGTAGGTGCACCACGTCAGCGTCGGCTCCGGGAAGGGCGGGGTCACCTCGAGGGACCAGTCTTGCGCACCGTACGAGTGCACGAAGTAGAAGCGCTCCTTCTCGATGCCCTCGAACAGGCGCGAGCCCGCGCCCGCGTCGACGGTGTTCCAGCCCATGTGCGGCAGGACCGGCGCGGCCAGCTCGGCGACCGTTCCGGGCCACTCCCCCAGTCCCGCGGTGTCCGCGCCCCGCTCGACACCGCGTTCGAACATGACCTGCATGCCGACGCAGATACCGAGCACGGGACGACCGCCCGCGAGGCGTCGGTCGATGATCTCGCCGCCCCGGCTGGCATCCAGGGCCCCCATCACCGCGCTGAAGGCGCCGACGCCGGGAACGAGGAGACCGTCGGCGTCCAGGAGGAGGGCGCGGTCGCTGGTCAGGCGCGCGTCGGCGCCGGCCTCGATGAGCGCCTTGACCGCCGAGTGGACGTTGCCCGACCCGTAGTCGAAGACCGCGACGACCGGACGGCTCACAGGGCCCCCTTGG
>VGAV01000330.1 GCA_016870695.1 Actinomycetota bacterium
TGCCGCGGACGACCGCGCGGTCAGCTCCGAGGCGCTCGGCCACGGCGTCGACGACGCGCTCGGGCGGGGCGCTCGCCGCGAGTCCGAGCGAGCGGGCGAGGCGGGCGCGGGCGGCGCGGCGGAGCTCGGCGAGAGCGTGCGCGGCGTCCCCGGAGGCGGCGTAGAGACGGGCGCGGCCCTCGGTGGTCTCGCCCGTCCGCACCATGACCGGCAGACGCTCCTTCACGAGGGGGCCGAACCGCCGCCCGCGCCAGACGGCCGCCGCCGCGGTCGCCACGATGAGGAGGACGATCGCGGGGGTCACCCACGGCGGCGTCAGGTCGCCGAGCGTCGGCGGCTCGCCGGTGGTGTCCGCGTCGGTCAGGGCGGGGACGTACCAGACCACCTCGGCGTTGCGGCCGAGCAGCCCGATCGCCAGGGCGGCGTTGCCGTCCGCGGCGAGACGGTCGTTCGTCATCGTCGCGAGACCGTCGACGGCGGCCACGGTGCGACCGTCGTCCTTCTCGGCGACCAGCAGACCGAACCCGTCGGCCTGCGGGTAGCAGGCGCGCACCCCGTCGCCCGGCAGCAGCAGCTCGCCCGTGCCGGCGGGCCCCGCGGCCCGCGCGACCGGCAGGTCGCACGACGGCGCCACCGCCTCCCCGTCCGTCACGCCGCCGAGCGAGGAGCCCGCGACGAGGGCATCGAGCAGGCGCGACCGCGGTTCGATGAGCACGACATCCCGCGCCGGCTCGGCGAGCCCGTCGATCGCGTCGAGCGAGAGCATGGATGCCGCGGGCATCACGAGCGTGGCGTCGCCTCCGGCCAGGGCGGCCTGCGCCTCGTCACGGCTCCGGGCGATCGTCACCTCGACGCCCTGCCCGCGCAGGACCTGGACCAGGGCGCGCGTCCCGTCCGTGCCGGCCGACTCGGGGTCGAGGGGCTGCCGTGCGCTCCACTCCTCGGGGAGCAGGCTCGCGCCGACGAGCGCGAAGAGGACGAGGGCGACGACGAACGACGCCCATCCGAGCACCCTGCGCGACCGCCGAGCGGGAGCAGCGGCCGGCGCCGGTGCGAGGCCGGTCACGGGAGCGCTCCGGTGGCATCCGGGATCCGGGGGCGCGCGGCCACGGCCGCCGCGTCGAGGGCGGCGACCTGCTCGTAGCGCTCGGCGGTGCCCGGGCGTCGGAGGTAGCGGACGTCGTCGAAGACCGCGGCCCCCTCGCCGACGGCCGGGTCGAGGGCGGGGAGGGCGCGCGACGTCTCGCGTGCGAACGCCCGTGCCGTGGCGCCGGGCGCCGTCTCCACGATCCCGCGCTCGACGAGGCCACGTGCGAGGGCACGGAAGCGGAGCACGATCGCGTCGTCCCACTCCGCGCGCGCCGCCGCGGCGGCGGCCTCGCGCCGGAGGTCTTCGGCGCTCCGGCCGTCGTCCGCCGCGTCGAACAGCGCGTCGCCGACGCTGCGCGAACGCGCCGTCGCGCGGGGGACGCCCCAGACGAGAATGCCCACGACGACCGCGGCGATCACCACGACGGCGAGGACGATGAGGGCGACGGAGCCGGAGCCGTCGGGCACCTCCGGCGAGAACAGGCGGGCGAAGAAGTCGGCGACGGCGCGGGAGGCGCGGTCGAAGAACGTCGGCTCCGCGGCGCGGTAGACGGGGTCGGCGAGCTCGCGCTCCGCCCAGTCGCGGGCCTCCTCGCCGTCGGGCAGCAGCGGCACCGCGGAGAGGGCGCGGTCGAGGACGATCACGAGGCGCCGTCGCCGGGCGGAGCCCAGCGGGTGGCGGCGGGCGGGGCGGGCGCGGGCGGCGTCTCGGCGGAGGGCGGGCCGGGCGCCGGGGATGAGGCGGGCGCGACGGGCGAGCCGGACGGCGGCGGGAAGGCCGACGACGGAGGAGTAGCGGGAGCGGCGGCGGGCGCCGTCGGGACGCCGGCGGGTCCCGTCGGCGGCGGGTACGCGGGAGCAGCGGCCGGGGCGGCTGCGGGCGCGAAGGGCGTCGCGGTCGGAGGGGCCGGCGCGTAGCTCGTCGCGGACGGAGGGGAGGGGGCCATGGCGGCCGGCGGGTACGCGGTCGGCGCGACGGGCGTGGCGGCCCCCGGCATCGGCCGGACCGGCGCGGTCCGTCCGATGCCCGCCCGGTAGGGGTCGGGGAGGCCCGTGCCGCCGGCATCGCGGGCCTCGACGTGGGCGATGAGGTCCTGATCGAGCCCCTCGTGCCGCATCCGCGCATCCACGTAGGTCAGTCCGGCCGCGGTGGCCTGGACCACCAGAGCGATGCACTGGACCAGCGTGACGAGGACCTGCCCGAGCAGCTGCGTCAGGAGGAGGGTGACGACGGCGGTGACGTTCGTCTCACCGGACGGGGAGAGGATGCTCGACACGATCCCCGACGCGAAGCCCAGCGGGACCGAGATCACCTGGCCGATCGCCCCGAAGGCGACGGTGATGATGACGATCACGCCGAGCGTGGGCCAGAAGCGCGTCCGCGTGAGACGCCAGGAGCGGGCCACGGCCCCGAAGACGCCGGCGCCCTCCAGGACGATCGCGGCCGGGACGAGGAAGAGCTTGGTGGCCAGCCACAGCCCGAGCGGGATGAGCGCCAGCACGAGCGGGATGAGCAGCAGGAGGAACCCGGGCCCGACCACCGCCGCGCCGAGGAAGACGAGCGCGACGAGGCCGACGACGACCCCCACCGCCAGCACCGACAGCGCCGCCCAGCCGATGAGCCGCCAGGCCGACGGGCGCACGCGGCGCCAGACGGTCCGCAGCGGCGCCTTCTCGGCGACCACCGCGTGCGCGACCTCGGCCACCACGACCCCCTGGACGAGCGTCGTCAGCACGCCGGAGGCGACCGAGAGGACGATGCCGGTCAGGGCGGTGAGAGCGACGGAGCCCGCGAAGACCGCCTCGAACTCGTCGGTGTTCGCGCGGACCGTGTCCAGCCGCGAGAACGTCGCGAACGCGACCGCCGCGGTGCCGAGGATGGTGAGGATCGAGCCCGCGGCCTGCACGACCAGGGCGAAGCCCAGGAGCACGCGCGGGTTCTGCCGCAGGGCGGTGAACGAGCGGCCCAGGATCGTGCCGAACCCGTAGGGGTGCAGCGGGACGATGCCCGGACGGGATGCCGGGGTCCAGGCCGGGTACGCGGTCACGGCGTGCCTCCTCGTGCGTCGGCGGTCCGTTCATCGTGTCATACACGTCCGACGCCCTCGGCTGTCTCGTCGCCACGTCCGTTACTCTCGAAGGCGCGTGTATAAACCCGGTACGCGTTCCCCGCTGCACGGCGGGTGAGACATGGAAGACGATGACCCGATGACTTCACGGATCCTGGTGGTCGACGACGACACCGCTCTGGCCGAGATGATCGGCATCGTGCTGCGCACGGAGGGGTTCGACACCATCTTCTGCGCGGACGGCTCGCAGGCCGTGGACGCGTGGCGCTCCGAGCGTCCCGACCTCATCCTCCTCGACCTCATGCTGCCGGGGGTGGACGGCATCGAGATCTGCACGCGCGTGCGTGCCGAGTCCGGCATCCCGATCATCATGCTCACCGCCCGCACCGACACCGCCGACGTCGTGAAGGGCCTGGAGTCCGGAGCCGACGACTACATGGTCAAGCCCTTCAACCCGAAGGAGCTCGTCGCCCGCATCCGCACGCGGCTGCGCCCCGCCCCGGCACCTGTCG
>VGAV01000331.1 GCA_016870695.1 Actinomycetota bacterium
GAGGCGGACATGGTGCGGGTCCTCCCCGCGGACCTCCCCGTGCGCCGCGCCGTCCTGGCGGAGCCGCTGGCCGTCGCGCTGCACGCGCTCGGCAAGGCCGGCGACGTCGCGGGGCGTGAGGTCCTGGTCACCGGGTCCGGGCCCATCGGTCTCATGGCGGTGGCTGCCGCCGTCGCCGGCGGCGCCCGCGTCACCGCGACCGACGTCCTCGCGGGGCCGCTCGAACGGGCGACCGCCCTCGGAGCCGCGGCGACGATCGACGTCTCGACCGACGCGGTCGAACCGAACGCATACGCCGTCGTCCTCGAATGCTCTGGCGTGCCCGTGTCGATCTCGACCGCGCTGAAGGCCGTGCGCCCCGGCGGCACCGTCGTCCAGGTCGGCATGCTGCCCGACGACCCGCGTCCGGTGAACCTCGCGCCCTTCATCTCGAAGGAGGTGCACTACCTCGGCGCCTTCCGCTTCCACCAGGAGATCGGCCGCGCGGTGCAGCTCCTCGCCGAGAACCCCGGCATCGAGGCGGCCCTCACGCACGAGTTCCCGGTGACGGATGCCGAGGAGGCCTTCGCCACCGCCCGCGACTCGCAGCGCTCGGGCAAGGTCGTCTTCGCCCTCTGACGCAGAACGCCCCGGTCCTCGCCGTGCGAGCACCGGGGCGTTCCGCGCGTTCAGTCCGCGCTGCGCTCGGCGGTGAAGCGCCGCGTCACGGCGATGTCGCGCTCGCCGAGGTCCCGTTCGACGATCTCGTCGAAGGCGGCGCGGAGCGCGGGCAGGAGCGCGGGCCGCGTGCCCGTCGCCGCGGCGATGTCGGCGGCGAAGCGCAGGTCCTTCACCATGTAGCTCGCGATCCCGCTCGGGGAGTCGTCGCCCGCGACGAGCTTGTCGCGCCGGCTCTCCAGCAGGTTCGAGCCCGCGTAGCCGCCGGCCAGGAGCTCCCAGAGCGCGGCGGGATCGACGTCGGAGCGTGCGGCGAGCTCGGTCGCCTCGCCCAGGGCCAGGATCGTCGCGGCGACCACCATCTGGTTGCACGCCTTCGCCACCGCGCCGGCGCCGAGGGGTCCGAGGCGCACGGGACGGCCGCAGGGGGCCAGCAGCGCGGCCGCCCGCTCGGTGTCCGCGGGCTCGCCGCCGAGCATGATCGACAGGGTGCCCCCTTTCGCGCCGTCCTCCCCGCCCGAGACGGGGCAGTCGACGACCCGGATGCCGTCGGGCAGGCGCTCCGCGAGGTCGCGCACGCCGACGGGGGAGACGGTCGAGCCGATCATCAGGAGGAAGTCGCGGCCGTCGACGCCGGCGAGGAGGCCGTCGGGACCGTCGAGGTGCTCCTCGAGCTGGGGGAGATCGGGCAGCATCACGAGGACGGCGTCCGTAGCCGCGGCCAGCTCGCGCGCGGTCGGCGCCCACAGGGCTCCCGCCTCGCTGAGGGCGGGGCGCTCGCGCCGGGCGTGGACCGTCACGGAGCCGCGCGCCGTCAGCAGATGCCGCGCCATCGGCTCGCCCATGGCGCCGAGGCCCCAGACGCCGAGACGGATGCTGTCCGCGGGGGAGGAAGGGCCGGTCTCTTCATCGAGCGGGGTCATGGCGCGATCCTATCGGCTGGACAACAGGTTGAACAGGGTTCACTATGGTGAACGGTATTCGAAACAGTCCGCGAGTGGTCGGCGATCCCGCGGCGGAGGGAAGAGACGACGATGTCGACGACGAAAAGCCTACGCGCGGTGGTCGCGGTCCCTTTGAGCGAGGAGCACTGCCGCCTCATCGAACGGCTGGAGCCGCGTGTCGAGGTCGTCCGCGACGCCGCTCTCCTGCCCCCCATGCGCGGCCCCGCCGACTGGTCGGGCGATCCCGCGCACGTGCGCACCGCGGAGGAGCAGCGCGCCTTCGACGCCCTGGTCGACTCGGCCGAGGCGCTCTTCGGCATCCCCGACGTCGATCCCGCCGCCCTCGCGCGCACGATCGCCGCGAACCCTCGTCTGCGCTGGGTCATGACGACGGCCGCGGGGGGAGGCGGGCAGGTCAAGGCCGCGGGCCTGGACCGCGCGGCTCTGGACCGGGTCGTCTTCACCACCAGCGCCGGCGTGCACGGCGGACCGCTCGCCGAGTTCGCGGTCTTCGGGGTGCTCGCCGGGGCGAAGGACCTTCCGCGGCTCGCGCGTCAGCAGGCCGAGAAGAGCTGGACCGACCGCTGGGAGATGCGCCAGCTCGACGAGATGACCGTGCTGGTCGTCGGGCTCGGCGGCATCGGCGCCGAGTGCGCGCGTCGCTTCCACGCCCTCGGAGCCCGTGTCTGGGGGACCACGCGCTCCGGCGCTCCCGTCGAGGGCGTCGACCGGCTCATCCCCCTCGACGACCTCGTCGCGGCGGTGGCCGAGGTGGACGCCGTCGTCGTCACGCTGCCGGGGACCGATCAGACGCACCACCTGATCAGCGCCGAGGTGCTCGCCGCCGTCAAGCCGGGCGTCATCGTGGCCAGTGTCGGGCGGGGGACGGTCATCGACGAGGAGGCCCTCCTCGGCGCCCTCGACGACGGGCGCGTGTCCTTCGCCGCCCTGGACGTGTTCGAGGTCGAGCCGCTCCCGGCGGAGTCGCCGCTCTGGCGGCATCCGAACGTCCTCGTCAGCCCGCACACGGCCGCGCTCAGCAGCAAGGAGGAGGAGCGCATCGTCCGCCGTTTCGCCGAGAACGCCACGCGCCTCCTCGACGGCGAGCCGATGCGGGCCGTTGTCGATACGGTCGAGTTCTACTGACTCGGCCGCTGCGGCGGCGTCGACGGAACGGGAGGTCGCGGTGAGCGACGACGACGACAGCGCGGTCGCGCGCGATCCGGCTCCGGCGGTGGGCCGCGGCATCCGTCTCCTCGGTCTGCTCGCCGAGGCGGGACGGGCGCTGACGCTCACCGAGCTCGCGGCGGGCCTCGGCCTGGCGAAGTCGTCGACGGCGAACCTGTGCCTCTCGCTCGAGGCGGGCCGCATGATCGAGCGGGTTCCGCTCGGCTATCGCCTCGGCATCCGCACCGCCGAGCTCGGGGGTGCGTTCGCGGCGCAGTTCAACCAGGTCCGCGAGTTCTACGCCGTGTGCGAGACATCCCCCGTCCTGGCGACCGAGCTCGTGCAGGTCGCGGTACTCGACGACGCCGACGCGCTCTACCTCGCGCGGTACGAGGGGTCGCGGTCGGTGCGGCTGGGGACGCCCCTCGGCTCCCGCCTGCCCGCGGCGCTGTCGGCCACGGGACGCGCCCTGCTCATGACGCGGGACGACGACGACGTGCGCACGTTGCTCGGCGGGGGCCGTCCGCTGCCGCGGCTGACCGAGCACAGCACGGTCGACGTCGATGCGGTCATCGCCAAGCTGCACGCCGCGCGGGAGCGCGGCTGGTCCGTCGACGAGGAGGAGTCGTTCCGCGGCATCGTCGGGGTGGCCGTTCCCCTCGAAGGCTGGGCGCCGGGCGATCCGCAGCTCGCCCTCGGGGTCGGCATCCCGGCCGCGGATGCCACCGGCGAGCGCATCGCGCGGGTCGGCGCCGCGCTGCGCGAGGCGGCCCGGGCCCTGACGAACCCGTTCAGCGCGGCCCGCGGGGCCTGAGCGCCGTCCGTCCCGCCACCCTTGGGCGGCGCGCAGGTGCCGTCGACCGGCCCGACGGCCGTCG
>VGAV01000332.1 GCA_016870695.1 Actinomycetota bacterium
TGGCCCGAGTCCGCAACCACCGCACGGCTTACGCCCTGCGGGACGCCGACGGCGGGATGGTCGCCGAGTTCGTCGACGACCGCGTCCGCGCGCGCGACGAGCGCAGCGGCACGGAGTCGTCGTGGCGCGAGTGGGAGGTGGAGCTCGGTCCCGCCGGACCGGAGGACGCCGCCCAGCGCGCCGCGTTCTTCGCCGCGGTCGATGCGGCAGTCTTCGCCGCCGGCGGCCGCCCGGCGTCGTCCGGCTCGAAGCTCGCGCGCGCACTGGGGCACTGACCTGCAGACACGACGACGCCCGCCCGGAGAACCGGGCGGGCGTCGTCGTGTCGCGGGCGATCAGAGGTTGATCATGTGTCCCGTTAGTCCGTGGAAGGCCTCCTGCAGACCCTCGGACAGTGTCGGGTGCGTGTGCACGTTGCGCGCGGCCTCGAGAGCGGTGAGGTCCCACTTCTGCGCGAGCGTCAGCTCCGGCAACAGCTCGGACACGTCGGGGCCGATGAGGTGGCCGCCGAGCAGCTCGAGGTGCTCCGCGTCCGCGATCAGCTTGACGAAGCCGACCGGCTCGCCGAGGCCGTTCGCCTTGCCGTTGGCGGAGAACGGGAACTTGGCGACCTTGATCTCGTGACCGGCGTCGCGCGCCTGCTGCTCGGTCAGGCCGAACGAGGCGACCTGCGGGTTGCAGAACGTGGCGCGCGGCATGTTGCGGTAGTCGCCGAGCGTCTGCGTCTCGGCGCCGCCGATGGTCTCGGCGGCCACGACGCCCTGCGCCTCGGCCACGTGAGCCAGCTGCAGCTTCGCGGTGACGTCGCCGATCGCGTAGATGTGCGGCACGTTGGTGCGCATGAGGTCGTCGATGTCGATCGCACCGCGCTCGGTGAGCTTCACACCGGTGTTCTCGAGGCCGAAGCCGTCGACCTTCGGGGCGAAGCCGATGGACATGAGCACGCGGTCGGCGTCGATCGAGCCGGCGTTGCCGTCCTTGCCGGTGTACGCGACGGTGACCTTGTCGCCGTGGTCGGTGACCGACTCGACCTTGGTCGAGGTGAGGATGTCGACGCCGTAGCCCTTGTACTGCTTCTGGATCTCCTTCGAGACCTCGGCGTCCTCGTTGGGGAGGGCGCGGTCGAGGAACTCGATGATGGTCACCTTCACGCCGTAGTTCGTCATGACGTAGGCGAACTCCATGCCGATGGCGCCCGCGCCGACGATGACGATCGAAGAGGGGAGCTCGCGCGTGAGGATCTGCTCCTCGTACGTAACGACGTTATCAGAGAGGGTGACGCCGGGGAGCAGGCGGACCGTCGAGCCCGTGGCGATGATGACGTTGTCGAAGGTGACCTGCTCCTTCGAGCCGTCGGTCTTCGTCACGTCGAGCGTGTGGTCGTCGACGAAGTGACCGCGACCCTCGTACTCGGTGACCTTGTTCTTCTTCATCAGGTAGTGGATGCCCTTGACGTGGCCGGCCGCGACGGACCGGCTGCGGTCGAAGGCCTTGCCGAAGTCGAAGTGCACGTCGCCCGAGATGCCGAAGAGGTCGGCCTTCGCGTGGAACGTGTGGGCGAGGTCGGCGTTGCGCAGCAGCGCCTTCGAGGGGATGCAGCCCACGTTGAGGCACACACCGCCCCAGTACTTCTCTTCGACGATCGCGACCGACAGCCCCAGCTGCGCGCCGCGCACGGCCGCGACGTACCCGCCGGGACCCGCACCAAGAATGACCAAGTCGTAATGAGGCATGGCTCCAGCCTATCGTCCGGGGGTGCCGGTCGAGCCGCCGTCGCCGGCTCCGCTGCGCCCGCGTGCGACGAAGAGATAGGCGATGGCACCGGCGACGATGAGCAACGCCACCACGAGCAGGATCCACGGCAGCGGCGAGGCGTCCGACGCCTCCGCCGTGGCCGGGTCGGTGGCGTCCGGGGTGGCCGCCGGGGCAGCGGTCTCGGACGTCGTGGCGCTCGGCGACGCGGACGGGGTGGAGCTCGCCGTCTCGGTCGGGGTGGGCGCGGCGGCGGCGGCAGCGGGGACGGTGAAGGTGAAATCGCCGGAGATCGGGTGGCCGTCGCTCGAGACGACGCGCCAGACGACGGAGACGACTCCGGATGCCGCCGGGCTGAGGGTCTGCGTGACCTCGGTGCCCGAGACGACCGGTGCGGTCTCGGCGAGCGAGGCGCCCGTCTCGTCGGTCACCTGCACCTGCGTCGCGCCGTCCTCGGCGAGGATCTCGGCGCTGTAGGTCAGCGTGATCTCGGCGGGGACGGCGTCGAGGGTGGCGCCGGCGGGCGGGTCGCTGGACACGAGCTCGTCGTGCGCGGAGGCGGGGGCGGCGGTGGTGAGGACGGCGGCGGCGGCGAGGGCCGCTGCGGCCAGGAGAGCGGGGAGGAGGCGCCGACGCGGCGCGGCCGAGGAAGTCACTCCTCGACCCTAGCCATGCCCGTTCGCACCCGGCTGGGAGCCGCGTCAAAGGGGTACCGCGTCGCCGGGGGCGGTTCTACCCTGAGCGCAGGCGGACGGCGGGTCCGTCGACGTCGACCCTTCGGAAGGAACGCTCATGGACGCGATGCGGATGATGCAGGAGAATGACAGCACGACGATGTCGGCAATGGCCGAGATCGACCAGGACCTGCTGCAGGCCTGCCTGGACGCCTGCGCGGCGTGCGAGCAGGCGTGCACCGTCTGTTCGACCATGGAGATGTCGTGCGCGCCCACCTGCATGAACTGCGCCGACATGTGCCACACGATGATGCGGTCGCTGCTGCGGATGCAGGGCATGACGCCGACGACGGTCATGGCGATGCTCGACGCCTGCATCGCGATGTGCCGTTCGTGCATGGACGAGTGCGCCGCGCACGCCGATCACAGCGCGGTCTGCGCGATGTGCGCCGAGTCGTGCCGCGCCTGCATGGACGCCTGCATGGCCCTGCGCGAGTCGATGCAGACGGCCTGACTCAGAGCCGGTCGAGTCGCGCGACGTTGAAGAGGCGTCCGGCGACCCAGAGCGCGTGATAGCGCCCGTGCACCGCGACGGGCTCGCCCGCCACGGCCGAGGCGGCCGCTCCGGCTGCGTTCCACAGCCGCAGCTCGCTGCCGTCGAGAGCCTGCACGACCACCTCGCCGGCGGCGGCATCCGTGTGCGTCACGACGCCGTCGATCCACTCGGACGGGGTGGCGGCGACCACGCGCCGCTGCAGCAGGTGGACGGCGTGGCCGGGGGCGAACGACGAGCAGGCGGCACCCCGGGCGCACATGCAGGCGGCGACCGGGGTCGACAGTGCGGGCGTGGAACGGAGGTGCGGACTCGACACGATGGTCTCCTGCTCGGTAGGTTCGAGTGTCCCGTCAGGCTAGGCCGCCACCCGAACTGAGGTGCCCGACGCCGACATACGAGGACATACGACGACGCACCAGCACGGTCCGCGCCATGGTCGACACGACCGTTCTGCGCCGGAATCGATCGGCTATGGTGGAAATGAAGGAGAAGCCGTGGACGAGACCCGCCGATTCGAACGCGACGACATCCGTCGTGCCGCCGACGCCGCCCCCGCTGCGCGCGCGAACGACACGACGCAGACGTTCGGTCACGATGCCGACCTCTCCTTCGTGCCCTTCGGCGCCGACCTGAGCGAGGCCGAGCTCGAGGCGATCGAGGCG
>VGAV01000333.1 GCA_016870695.1 Actinomycetota bacterium
GCTGTCATGCGTCCCGTTGTCAGGGGCGGGACTTCTCCCACTCGTCGAGCGTCGGGATCGCGCCGGTGGGCGTCTGCCGCGCGACCGGGATGCGGGTGCCGAGCACCTGCGCGACGACGTCGTGCGTGATCTTGCTGGCCGTCAGTCCGGCGTCCTCGAGGATCTGCTCGCGCGTCGCGTGATCGATGAAGGCGTCCGGGATGCCGAGCTCGTCGACGGCCGTGTCCACCCCGGCCTCGCGCAGTACCTGGCGGACGCGCGTGCCGACGCCGCCGACGCGGATGCCGTCCTCGATCGTGATGACGAGCCGGTGCTCGCGGGCCAGCTCCACGATCGACGGCTGCACGGGGATGGCCCACCGCGGATCAGCGACCGTGGCCCCGATGCCCTGCGCGCGCAGGCGCTCCGCGACCTCCATCGCCAGGTGCACCATCGGGCCGATCCCCACGAGCAGCACGTCCTCGCTGGAGCCGCGGGACAGGACGTCGACGCCGTCAGGCAGGCGCTCGATCGCCTCGAGGTCGGCCGGCACGTTCCCCTTGGGGTAGCGGATGACGGTGGGGGCGTCCTCGACCGCGGCCGCCTCGCGGAACTCCTCGCGCAGACGGGCGGCGTCGCGCGGGGCGGCGATCCGGATGCCGGGGACCAGTTGCAGCATGGCGAGGTCCCAGATGCCGTGGTGGCTCGGACCGTCGGGTCCCGTGACGCCCGCGCGGTCGAGCACGAAAGTCACGCCGGCCTTGTGCAGGCCCACGTCCATCAAAACCTGGTCGAACGCGCGATTCATGAACGTCGCGTAGATGGCGACCACCGGGTGGAGTCCGCCGAAGGCGAGACCCGCCGCCGAGGTGACCGCGTGCTGCTCCGCGATGCCGACGTCGTACACGCGCTCCGGGAAGCGTTCACTGAAGAGCTGGAGGCCGGTGGGGCGCAGCATCGCCGCGGTCATCGCGATGATGTCCTCGCGCTCGGCGCCGATCTCGACGAGCTCGCGCGCGAACACGTCCGTCCACGCCGTGCCGTTGCCCGACCCGACCGCCTCGCCGGTGATGGGGTCGATCTTGCCGACCGCGTGGAACTGGTCCGCGGTGTCGCTCAGCGCGGGCGCGTAGCCGCTGCCCTTGTCCGTGATGGCGTGGACGATGACCGGTGCGCCGTAGGACTTCGCCAGCTCGAGGGTCTCGAGGAGCGCATCGAGGTCGTGGCCGTCCACCGGCCCGAGGTACTTGATGTCGAGGTTGCTGTAGAGGGCCTCGTTGTTCGTGAAGCGCGACAGGAAGCCGTGCGTGCCCCCGCGCACGCCGCGGTACACCGCGCGGGCCGCGGGGCCGAGGCTGCGGAAAAGCGTCGCCGAGCCGCGGTGCAGGGTGCGGTACGCATCGTTCGTGCGCACGCGGTTCAGGTAGCGGGCCATTCCGCCGATGGTCGGCGCGTAGGAGCGACCGTTGTCGTTGACGACGATGACGAGGTTGCGGTCGTTGTCGTCGCTGATGTTGTTCAGCGCCTCCCACGTCATCCCGCCGGTGAGCGCGCCGTCGCCGACGACCGCGACGACGTGCCGGTCGCGGCGTCCGGTACGGCTGAAGGCCCGCGAGATGCCGTCGGCCCAGCTCAGCGAGCTCGAGGCGTGCGAGGACTCGACGACGTCGTGCTCGCTCTCGGAGCGCTGCGGGTAGCCCGCGAGGCCGCCGCGGGAGCGCAGATGCGAGAAGTCCTGACGACCGGTGAGCATCTTGTGCACGTAGGACTGGTGCCCGGTGTCGAAGATGATCGGATCGGCAGGCGAGTCGAAGACGCGGTGCAGGGCGATCGTCAGCTCGACGACGCCGAGGTTGGGGCCCAGATGGCCGCCCGTCCGGGCGACGTTCTCGACGAGGAACGTCCGCACCTCGGCGGCGAGCTCACGCAGCTGATCGGTCGTCAGGGCGTCCAGGTCACGCGGTCCGCGAATGCCGGGTAGCAGAGCCATCGGACTCCTCTCGTGCCGTGCGCGGAGGGGTCCGCGCGGTCTCGATTCTAGTCTTCGGGGCCGTGAGGGGCCCGGCAAGCGCTTGCGCTCGGCCGCCGCGCCCGCTCTCGGAACGAGACGTGCCCCGGGAGCACGAGGCTCCCGGGGCACGCAGCGGATGCCGGTCAGACCAGCGAACGCAGCACGTACTGCAGGATGCCGCCGTTGCGGTAGTAGTCGGCCTCACCAGGGGTGTCGATGCGGACCACGGCGTCGAACGTGACGGTCTGCTTGCCCTCGGGCGAGAACTCGCTCGGCTCGGCCGTGACCGTGACGGTCTTCGGCGTGACGCCCTCGTTGAGCTGCTCGATACCCTCGATCGAGACGATCTCGGTGCCGTCGAGGCCCAGCGACTTCCAGCTCTCGCCGGCGGGGAACTGCAGCGGGACGACGCCCATGCCGATGAGGTTCGAGCGGTGGATGCGCTCGAAGCTCTCGGTGATGACCGCCTTCACACCGAGGAGGTTCGTCCCCTTGGCCGCCCAGTCGCGCGACGAGCCGGAGCCGTACTCCTTGCCGCCGAAGATCACCAGCGGGGTGCCCTGCGCCTGGTAGTTCTGGCTCGCGTCGAAGATGTACGACTGCGGGCCGCCCTCGCGGGTGAAGTCGCGGGTGTAGCCACCCTCGACGACCGTGCCGTCGTTGACGGCGGCCGTGAGCTCGTTCTTCAGGCGGATGTTGGCGAACGTGCCGCGGATCATGACCTCGTGGTTTCCACGGCGGGAGCCGTAGGAGTTGAAGTCCTTCTGTGCGACGCCGTGCTCCGTCAGGTACTGGGCGGCGGGGGTGCCGGCCTTGATGTTCCCCGCGGGGCTGATGTGGTCGGTCGTCACCGAGTCGCCGAGCGTGGCCATGACGCGGGCGCCGGTGATGTCGCGGACGGCGTCCGGCTGCATGGTCATGCCGTCGAAGTAGGGCGCCTTGCGCACGTACGTCGAGTCGGCATCCCATTCGAAGACCGGACCGGTCGGGGTCGGCAGGGTCTTCCAGCGCTCGTCACCCTCGAAGACGGTGGCGTACTGCTGGATGAACTGCTCGCGCGAGATCGACGCGTCGATGATGGTCTGCACCTGGTCGGGAGCGGGCCAGATGTCCTTGAGGAACACGTCCTCGCCGTTCTGGTCCTTGCCCAGGGCGTCGGTCTCGAAGTCGAAGTTCATCGAGCCGGCGAGAGCGTAGGCGACCACCAGCGGCGGGGAGGCCAGGTAGTTCATCTTCACGTCGGGGCTGATGCGTCCCTCGAAGTTGCGGTTGCCCGAGAGGACCGCCGTGACGGCCAGGTCGTTCTCGTTGATGGCCTCGGAGACCTCCTCGATGAGGGGTCCGGAGTTGCCGATGCAGATCGTGCAGCCGTAGCCGACGGTGTAGAAGTCGAGGCCCTCGAGCGCCTTGTCGAGACCGGACTTCTCGTAGTAGTCGGTGACGACCTTCGAGCCGGGGCCGAGCGTCGTCTTGACCCAGGGCTTGCGCTTGAGGCCCTTGTCGACGGCGTTCTTCGCGAGCAGGCCCGCCGCGATCATGACCGAGGGGTTCGAGGTGTTCGTGCACGACGTGATCGCCGCGAGCGTGACGGCGCCGTTGTCGAGCAGGTACGACTGCCCCTCCGGCGTGGTGACGCGGACC
>VGAV01000334.1 GCA_016870695.1 Actinomycetota bacterium
CTTCGGCAACGACAGACTCGTGCGCTCACGGCACAGATACATCGCGATCTGGCGCGCCGTGGCGACGGCCTGCGACCTGCTCGAGCCGTAGAGGTCGTCGACGGACAGCTTGAAGTACTGCGCGGTGGCCGTGATGATGTCCGTCGGCGAGACGACGTTCGCATCGTCCTGGTCGATGATGTCGCGGAGGACGGTCTGCGCGAGCGTCATGTCGAGGGTCGACCGGTTGAGGCTCGCGAAGGCGGAGACGCGGATCAGCGCGCCCTCGAGCTCGCGGATGTTCGACGAGACGACCGTCGCGATGTATTCGAGGACCTCGTCGGGGATGAGAAGCCGCTCGCTCTGCGCCTTCTTGCGGAGGATCGCGATGCGGGTCTCGAGGTCGGGCGCCTGCACATCGGTGATGAGGCCCCACTCGAAGCGGCTGCGCATACGGTCCTCGAACCCCGTCAGCTGCTTCGGGGGCAGATCGCTCGTGATCACGACCTGCTTGTCGTGGTCGTGCAGCGTGTTGAACGTGTGGAAGAACGCCTCCTGCGTCTCCGCGCGCCCCTGCAGGAACTGGATGTCGTCGATCAGGAGGATGTCGACGTCTCGGTACCGCGCCTGGAAAGCCGAGCCGCGGTTGTTCGCGATCGAGTTGATGAAGTCGTTCGTGAACTCCTCGCTCGAGACGTACCGGACGCGGATGCCGGCGTACATGCTCGCGGCGTAGTCGCCGATGGCGTGGAGGAGGTGCGTCTTGCCGAGCCCTGAGTCGCCGTAGATGAAGAGCGGGTTGTAGGCCTTGGCCGGCGCCTCCGCCACGGCGACCGCGGCCGCGTGGGCGAAGCGGTTCGACTGCCCGATGACGAAGTTGTCGAAGGTGTACTTCGGGTTGAGGCGGGTGTCCTGGCGCGAGGCCGGGGCCGGCGGCTCGACCGGCGTCTCCGAGATCGGGGAGAGGGATGCCATGCTCATCGGCGCCGCGGGAGCGGGAGCGTCGTCCGCGGTCGAGGGCGAGGAGAGGTGGGAGTCGATCAGCTCGGGGTTCACAACGACCCGGAAGGTGCTGACCTCGGGATCGTGGCCCTGGACCTGCGTGAGCGCCTCCATGATGGGCGCCCGCATGCGCTTGTTCATCTGCGCCGCGGTCAGGTCGTTGGGGACGTCGAGATAGAGGGTCCCGCCCATGACGCCCTGCGGCACCGCGAGGTTCAGGAAGCCGTGCAGCTGCGGGGTGATGCGATCATCGGTCAGGAGGTGGTCCAGCACTGCCGACCAGACCGGGACATCCGGTACTTCGTGCAGTGACATACCCCTCCTGGGTCTTCGGCGCGTGGCAGATCGACGAACGCCGAACCTGTGGATAAGTTCCGCAGACACGCTAGTTCGGGGGCATCGCGGAGCCAAATCCACTGTAGGGCCGCATCGCGTGTCTTTGCCAGGCGTGTGGACAACGGTTGGGGATAATGGGCGGTCGCCCGTCGGTTTGAGTTAACGGCTAGAACGACGTAGCCTTAGTCGGTTGACTTATGCCTTCACGGCAGTCCCGACCCCGTCCCCGGCAGAAGAGCATCGGGCGACACCACCTCCGGAGTGACCCATGAGCAAGCGCACCTTCCAGCCCAACAACCGTCGTCGTGCCAAGAAGCACGGCTTCCGCGCCCGCATGCGCACCCGTGCCGGCCGTGGCATCCTCGCCGCGCGTCGTGCCAAGGGCCGCACCGAGCTTTCGGCCTGACGTACCAGGTGCTCGCGAAGCCGAACCGACTCACCCGCGGATCGGATTACAAAGCCACCGTCCGACGGGGCTCTCGCTGTGCCGGAACGCACACCGTGACCTATGTCGGTCGGACGGGTGACCAGGCCGCTGCCCGATTCGGGTTCATCGTGAGCCGCCAGGTCGGCTCCGCGGTCACACGCAACACCATTCGCCGCCGCCTCAAGGCGGTGTGCGCCGAGGCGCTCCCGTCTGTCCGCGGGGGCGCCTCGATCGTCATCCGCGCGCTGCCCTCCGCGGCGACCGCGGATTTCGCCGATCTCCGCGCCGACGTCATCCGGTGCCTGGAACGCAAGGCCGCCGCATGAGCGCTTCGACTCTCCCGACCTCTGCCACCGGCAGCGGGCGGCTGGAATGGGCCTCGATGATGGCATCCGTCCCGCTTCTCCCCCGGAACGCGGGCCTCGCCCTCCTGCACGGCTACCGTGCCACCATCTCGCACGTCTACGGCGACGTGTGCAAGTACTACCCGTCCTGCTCCGCCTATTCGGTGGGCGCCGTGCAGCAGCATGGACTCGTGAAGGGCATCGCGTTCACCGCGGCCCGCCTCGCACGCTGCCATCCCTGGGCTCAGGGTGGCATCGACGACGTCCGTCCTCACCGGGCCTTCCGTCATGAACTGACTCCGCACGGCTTCGTCGTGCCCTCCCGAAAGGATTGACCGATGGACATCATTGGGACCCTCCTCTGGCCGCTGAAATGGGCGGTCGAGCTGGTGCTGGTCGGTTGGCACCAGCTCTTCACCCTGCTCGGCATGGCCCCCGCGGCCGGTATCACCTGGGTGCTGTCCATCGTCGGTCTGGTCCTCATCGTTCGTGCCGCTCTGATCCCGCTGTTCGTGCGGCAGATCAAGAGCCAGCGCAAGATGATGGAGATCGCGCCGGAGCTCCGCAAGGTCCAGGAGAAGTACCGGGGTAAGAAGGACCAGCTGTCTCGGGAGGCGATGAGCCGCGAGACCATGGCGCTGTACAAGAAGCACGGCACGACGCCGGTGTCGAGCTGCCTTCCGCTTCTCGTGCAGATGCCGATCTTCTTCGCGCTCTTCAGCGTGCTCAATGACGTGTCCCGTCATGCGGTCGCCGGCATCGGTGGTGTGGGTCTGCTGACGCCCGAGCTCACGCAGGAGTTCTACGACGCACGCCTCTTCGACGTGGCATCCATGCACGTCAACCTCGTCACCGCGTGGACCCAGCCCGACGGCCAGGTCACCGTCATCATCCTGCTCGTGCTCGTCGTGCTCATGATCGCGTCGCAGTTCTTCACGCAGCTGCAGATCATCTCGAAGAACCTGTCGCCCGAGGCCAAGACCGGTCAGGCGTACCAGATGCAGAAGATCATGCTGTACATCCTGCCGCTGGCCTTCATCTTCTCGGGCGTCTTCTTCCCGCTCGGTGTCGTCATCTACTGGTTCGTCAGCAACCTCTGGACGATGGTCCAGCAGTTCGTCGTCATCCGCGAGATGCCGACCCCCGGTTCCGACGCCGCCAAGGCGCGCGAGGAGCGTCTGGCCCGCAAGGGCAAGGCGATCGACGCGCAGGGCAAGGTCGTCCCGATCGAGAAGTACCAGGCGGAGCAGCAGCGTCTCGTCGAGGAGGCCGAGCGCGCTCGCGCGGCTGCCCCGAAGCGCCAGCAGCCCGTGGGCAAGCAGCGCGCCAAGAAGCAGGCCACGAAGAACGGACGTCCCGCCGGCGAGACCGGTACGGCGACGACCTCCTGACGACGGAGAACATGATGACGACGTCTGACCAGATCACCTCTGATTCCGCCGCCACCGTGGAGGAGCTCGAGAGCGAAGGCGACATCGCCGCCGACTACCTCGAGGGACTGCTCGACATCGCCGACATCG
>VGAV01000335.1 GCA_016870695.1 Actinomycetota bacterium
CCGGCAGTCGCCGGTCGTGCTCGACAGCGGACGGATCCTGCTGCCCGTCTTCAACTGCCGCACCGTGCCCGGCGAGAAGTGGGTCGGCAACGACGACACCGCCTCGATCTGGTACTCGGACGACCATGGCGAGACGTGGTCCGAGGTTGCCGTGCCCGCGTCCGGCGGATGCGTCCACATGAACATCGTCCCCCGCCAGGACGGCACGCTGTGGGCGTGCTTCCGCTCCCGCTGGGCGGACCACGTCTACGAGTCGCTGTCGACGGACGGCGGGATGACGTGGGAGCCCTGTCATCCGATCGACCTCCCCAACAACAACTCGTCCATCCAGGCGCGGGCCTACGGCGACGGCCGGGTCGCGATGGTGATGAACTACGCGAGCAAGGACGACGCGACCAGCCGCCGCGTCTCGCTGTACGACGAGATCGACGACGACGGCCTCGCCGACGACGACGGTCCGCGGATCGCCGAGCCCGCCCTCGACCAGGACGGACCCAGCGCGTTCTGGGGCGCCCCGCGCGCACCGATGACCCTCGCGCTCTCGACCGACGACGGGCGCAGCTGGCCGCTCGCCTACGACATCGAGAACGGCGACGGGTACTGCCTCTCCAACAACAGCCGCGAGAGCCTCAACCGCGAGCTGTCGTACCCCTCCGTGATCGCCGACGGCCGCGGAGGCCTCCACATCGCCTACACCTGGCACCGCAAGACCATCAAGCACGTGCACCTGGGTGCTGATGCTCTGGCGGAGATCGTGGCGTCGCAGCCGACGTCCGCCGGGCCCGACCTCTCTGCGAAGGAGCAGCGGTCATGACCGTTCCCATGATGGTCGCACTCGCGATCACCGTCTTCATGATCATCCTGATCATGATCGACCGACTCCCGTTCGGCGTCCCGCCGCTGATCGCCTGCCTGTTGATGGTGGTGTTCAACGTCGTCCCGATCAACGTCGCATTCAGCGGGTTCGCGAACGCGACCATCGTGATGCTCGCCTCGTTCATGGCGGTCATCGCGGCCCTGCAGAAGACCGATCTCGTCTCGGGCTTCAAACGGACGATCTCCGGACTCGCGACGAAGGGCGGCTTCCGGGCGTACGTCCTGATCATCGTCTTCGTCATGGTCGGGTGCAGCATCTTCGGCACCGGCTCGACGGCCTACTACGTCCTCGTCATCGGCCTGCTCTCGACGCTCGCCTACAACAAGAAGCTGCCGCCGTCGAAGGTCCTCATGCCGGCCGGCTTCGCCGCCAACCACCCGATGCTGCCCTTCAACGTCGCGCTGCAGTACGGCATCGTCGTCGCCGTCCTCGAGGCGGCGGGGGTCAACGAGCGCGTCGACCTCGTGCGGTTCTCGCTCGTCAACCTCGTCCTCAGCCTCGGCTTCCTCATCTGGTGCCTCGTCGCGTACCGCATGCTGCCCGACCACCCCATCACCGACGAGGAACGCGCCGCGGACGAGACCACGGGCGGGGGCCGACCGGCACCGCGCAGCGGGGGGATCGCGGATGCCGCGGCCACCGCGACCGCCACGGCCACGGTCATCGCGCCGGCACTGACCCGGCAGCAGCAGCTGGCCACCTACGTCAGCTTCGTCGTCGCGATCGCGGGCATGATCTCGTACAGCTACATCGGCGACGGCGGCTACGCGATCACGGGTCTCTCCGTCGTCATCCTGCTGCTCACGCGGGTGCTGAACTTCGCCGAGATCCGGGATGCCATCAGCCAGCCCATCATCCTCATGTCGGCCGGCGTCATCGGCATCGCCGAGGCGCTCGGCGCGACAGGACTGACGCAGCTGGTCGGCGAGACCGTCGCCGGGATGCTCGGCGGGAACGTCAGCCCGTTCCTCCTGGTCTTCGTCTTCTGCGTCCTGACCAGCGTCCTCGCCACGCTCACCGGGTCGACCATCGGAACGGTGTACGTCTTCGCCCCGCTCGCGATCGCGACCTGCGTCGGCCTCGGACTCGACCCGACGGCCGCGGCCATCGCCATCGTCATCTCGGGCTGGAACGGACACTTCCTGCCGATCGACGGTCTGCCCGCGATGGTCATGGGCGTCGGCAAATACTCGCTCGTGCAGTTCTGGAAGTTCACGATCCCGATGTACTTCGTGCGCCTGCTCGCCCTGACCGCCGGCGCCCTCGTCCTCTTCCCGATGTGACACCCCTGGCATCCGAACGGAGACCGTCATGACGAACACCTTCGAGCTCGCCCACGTGGGCATCAACAACGCCGACGCCACGGACGCGCAGGAGCTGGCCGACCTGCTGTGCCTGATGTTCAACCTCGATCCGCGGCACGGGAAGAAGTCCGAGTTCGCGGGCACCTTCTTCGAGTGCGTGCGCTCGCAGTACCTCGGGACGCACGGCCACATCGGCATGGCGACCGCGGACCTGCCCTCCGCCGTCGAGGAGCTCACCGGCAAGGGCTTCGGCTTCAACGCCGAGACGGCCGCGTACTTCGACGACGGACGCCTGCAGAACATCTACCTGGCCGGGGAGTTCGGTGGCTTCGCCATCCATGTCATGCAGAAATAGCGGATCCCGCTCGACAGACACCACCCCCGGCCCTCCCCGCCACGAAGGAGCATTCTCGTGACCACCACCATCAACGGCAGCATCCACGCGCTCGTCACCCCGTTCCACGACGACGAGTCCCTCAACCTCGACCAGATGCGCGTGCACGCCGACCGCGCCGTGCAGGCGGGCGCGGACGGCGTCTTCTGCCTCGGCACGAACGGCGAGTTCTTCCAGCAGACGGCGGACGAACGGATCGCCGTCCTCGAGGCCGTCGTGGATGCCGCCGGGGGCCGCGTCCCCGTGTACGGCGGCGCCGGCGCGGTCGGCACCGCGGAGACGGTGCGCATCGCCGAGCGCATGCAGGCCGCGGGGGCGGACGTCCTGTCCGTCATCGCGCCGTACTTCGCCGCCGCGTCCCAGGAGGAGCTGTACCAGCACTTCGCCTCCGTCGCCGCGTCGGTCGACGTGCCGGTGCTGCTCTACAACATTCCCGCCCGCACGGGGAACAACATCTCCCCCGCCACCGTCGCCCGGCTCGCCGAGATCGACAACATCGCGGGCGTGAAGGACTCCTCGGGCAACTTCGACGCCATCCTGCAGTACATCGAGCTGACGGATGCCGAGACCTTCGCGGTCCTCGCGGGGACCGACTCGCTCATCCTGCCGACGCTGCAGGCCGGCGGCGCGGGCGGCATCACCGCCGTCGCGAACGTCTACCCGCGCACGATGGTCGAGATCTCCCGGCGCTGGGCGGCCGGTGACCTGGAGGGCGCCCGCGCAGCGCAGGCCTCCATCCGCGCACTGCGCAACCTCTTCGTGTTGGGCAACCCGAACACGATCGTCAAGGCGGCCACGAACGCCGCCGGCGAGAACGTCGGCCCCTGCCGCGCGCCGTTCAACCTCCTGAGCGAGGACGCGCTCGCCAAGATCTCGGCGACCGTGCGCGCCGACCAGGCGGCCGGAATGGGCTGAGCCCACCCTCGCAGAAGCGGGCCCCGCACCATCGGTGCGGGGCCCGCTTTCACTGCGCTCTGCGTCAGCGGTTGTACGCCGGCATGCTGCCCTTCAGCGGCGACG
>VGAV01000336.1 GCA_016870695.1 Actinomycetota bacterium
CGACCGACCGCACGCGGCGGACGGTGCGCAGCAGCAGCCAGACGCTGACGCGCAGCGCGAGGCGGTGCGCCACCGACAGGCTCCGCATCGGGGGCAGGTCGGTGACAGGGGGTTCGGCCAGGACGGCCTGGACACGCGAGAGCGTGGTGTTCATGGTGTTCTCCGGAAGGTCGGCGAGAGGAAGTCGCTCGACGGCGACGCCGAGAGACGAGAAGGGAGGGCCGCTGCGTCCGTCCTCCGCAGAGTGCGGGGCGCCGCGAGGATGCGGCGGGACGAGCGGACACCGCGCGGAGCGGTGGCGGGATGACGGGCGGAGACGACGGGGTCGTCTCGACGCGGCGGGTCAGCCGGCTCGGTGAGCGGACAGCCCGACGGTGAGGGTCACTCCCGCACGCGTGGCAACGGCGAGCGTGCCGACGGCGGCGAACTCTGGGGTGAAGCGAATCATGAGGTGACCTCCTTCCGAGGCTGTTGCGACCCCCGACGCTAGCGAAGGCTCACAGCGAAAGTCAAGCATTCATTCAGAAACAAGGACCTCCCGGGCGCGCCGCGGCCCGACGCCGGCACCGCCGAGCGGGGTGGCGGACCGGCCGGGAGCGCCCGTTCGGGTACCGTGAGGCGGTAATCCACCCGTCCGGAAGGCGCGTGCACATGCACCTGAAGAGCGTGACGCTCAAGGGCTTCAAGTCCTTCGCGCAGTCGACCACGTTCGCGCTCGAACCGGGTGTCACCTGCATCGTGGGGCCCAACGGCTCCGGCAAGTCCAACGTCGTCGACGCGCTGGCATGGGTGATGGGCGAGCAGGGGGCCAGGACCCTGCGCGGCGGCAAGATGGAGGACGTCATCTTCGCCGGGACGTCCACCCGCGGTCCCCTCGGCCGGGCCGAGGTGCAGCTGACGATCGACAACGCCGACGGCGCCCTCCCGATCGACTACTCCGAGGTGACGATCAGCCGCACGCTGTTCCGCACCGGCGCCAGCGAGTACGCCATCAACGGGCAGACGTGCCGGCTGCTCGACGTGCAGGAGCTGCTCAGCGACAGCGGGCTCGGCCGCGAGATGCACGTCATCATCGGCCAGGGGCGTCTCGACACGGTGCTGCAGGCCACCGCGGAGGACCGACGCGGCTTCATCGAGGAGGCCGCCGGCATCTTGAAGCACCGCCGTCGCAAGGAGAAGACGCTCCGCAAGCTCGAGGCGATGGAGACCAACCTCACCCGCCTGAGCGATCTCGCCGGGGAGCTGCGGCGACAGCTGAAGCCGCTCGGCAAGCAGGCCGAGATCGCCCGCGAGGCCGCGACGATCGCCGCCGTCGTCCGCGACGCCAAGGCCCGGCTGTTCGCCGACGACCTCGTGCGCCTGCGGCGCGAGCTCGCGGACGCCGCCGGCGTGGAGCACGAACGCCACGCCGAACGCCTCGTGCTGCAGGACCAGGCGGACGCGCTCCGCCAGCGGGTCGAACGGTTGGAGGACGAGCAGCGGTCGGAGGCCGTGGACGAGGCTCGCCGCGTGACGTTCGCCCTCGAGCAGGTGCAGGAGCGCCTGCGCGGTCTCTACAGCCTCGCCGGCCAGCGGCTGGCCCTGCTCGCGGACGACGGCGGTGAGCGGGCGTTCGCGCCGACCGTCTCCACCGCCACGATCGACGACGCTCGCGCGGAGGTCGACGCCGTCGCGGGCGTGATCGGACAGGCTCAGGATGACGCGGCCGACGCCGCCCGCCGGGTCGCGCGTGCACGGGTCGATCTCGACGCGCTCGACACGGAGATCGCCGCGCAGAGCGCGCTCGTCTCGGCGCACGACATGGCCGTGCAGACGCTGCGCGGTCGAGCCGAGGCGGCGCAGTCCACCCTCGGCGCTCTGCGCGCCGGCGTCGACCGTCAGCAGCGCGCGCTGGACGCGGCGCTGGCCCGGCGCGACGAAGCGGAGCAGGCGCGCGTCGACCTCGACCCGGAGCTGACCACGGAGGGGGAGTCGGCGACCCACGCCGCCGCCTACGACCGCGCCCAGCGCGACACGGCGGAGGCGGAGACCGAGGTCGCCGCGCTGCGCGAACGGCTGCACGCGGCGGAACGCGAACGCGACGCCCTCACGGCACAGACGACGGCCCTCGGCCGCGCCCTCGACGTCCGCAACGCCGCCGCCGACCTCGTCGCAGCGGGCGGCACCGGCGTCCGCGGACTCGTGTCCGACGCCATCAAGGTCACCGCGGGCTACGAGGCGGCCGTGGCCGCCGCTCTCGGTTCACTTGCCGAGGGGCTGCTGGTGGACGACGCGCCCGCCGCCTTCACCGCCGCCCGCACCGCCCGCGGCGGCGACCTCGGTCTCGTCGAGATCGCCGTCGCCGATGCGCCGGGACCCGAGACGAAGATCTCGCTGCCGGGCGCCGTGCCCGCGACCGAGGTGGTGTCCGCGCCGGCCGGGGTGCGCGGCATCCTGTCCCTCGTCCTCATCGTGGAGGACCTGGATGCCGCCGAGGCCGCACTGCCGTCGCTGACCGGCGCCCCCGCCGCCACGACCCTGGTCACGCGCGACGGCGAGGTGCTGACGGCGCACACGGTGCGCGCCGGGTCGGGCTCGGGGCGTTCCCGACTCGAACTCGCGGCCGAACGCGACGGCGCGGCGGAGCGCCTCGCCGAGATCGTGGTGGTCGCGGACACCCTGCGGGAGGCGCTCGCGGAGCGGACGCGCTCGCTCGAGGACGCCCGCCAGCAGGCCAAGGAGGCGCTGGCCACGCTGCGCGCGCACGACGCCGCCATCGCCGCCCAGGCCGAGAAGGTCAATCGCGTCACGGTCCGTCACGAGGCGGCCGTGGCGGAGTGCGACCGTCTGGCGACGGGGCTCGCTCAGGCCGCGGCGGCCGTCGCCGAAGCCGAGGACGCCGCCCGCGTCGCCGATGACGACCTCGTCCGGGCGCAGGAGAAGCCGCGTCCGCTCCTGGACGTGTCCGCCCGGGACGGCCTGCTCGCCGAGCTCGAGACCGCGCGGGAGCTCGAGGTGCGGGCGCGACTGGAGGTCGAGACGCTGCGGGAGCGCGTCCGTGCGGGCGGCGAGCGGATCCGTCAGCTCGAGGCGCAGCGCGAGCGCGAGGAGGCCGCCGCGCAGGAGGCGGCCCGCCGCGCCGTGATCCGCCGGGCGCAGCGCGACATCGCCGCGGAGGTGGCCGGCGCCCTGCCGACGCTGCTCGACTCCATCGACCGCTCCGTCAGTCAGGCCCGTGTTGAGCTGGCCGCCGCCGAGTCGGCCCGCTCCGCGGTGACCGCCGACCTCGCCCGCGCGCGGACGGACGAGACGGCGGTGCGCACGCGTCTCGCGCAGCTGACCGAGAGCGTGCACGGACTCGAGCTGGAGATGCACGAGAAGCGCCTGCATGTGACGAGCCTGTTGGAACGGGTGCAGTCCGAGCTGGCGCTCGACGAGGACGTCCTCGTCTCCGAGTACGCGCCCGACCAGCCGGTCCCCGGCGGCGTCGAGGGCGAGGAGCCCGTCGCGTACGACCGCGCGGGGCAGCGGCGCCGGCTCCAGGACGCGGAGCGCACGCTCGCGCAGCTCGGCCGCGTGAACCCGCTCGCGCTCGAGGAGTTC
>VGAV01000337.1 GCA_016870695.1 Actinomycetota bacterium
CTTGAAGACGCCCTCTCCCGCCGCGCATGGGACGAGGTGAACGACATCTTCGACGCGCATTTCCTCCGCCTCCTGCTGCTGGATCCCGCCCTCGTCGACCGGGCTCTGGACGCCCTGCCCGAGGAGTGGTTCGCCGAACACCCCCGGCACGAGATGTCCCGCGCCCTCGCCCGGTCGGCGTCGGATCCCGACGGCCTCGTCCAGCAGGCGGCGCAGCGGCGCTTCCTCGCGTGGGTGGGGTCGCGGGAGCATCCCGAGCTCCGCGACCTCCTCGGCGTCGAGGCGGCCCGCATCCGCGACTCCATCGCCCACGGCTGGTACGAGCAGGCGTCCGGTATCGCTGACACGATGCTCGAGCTCATCCGGTCGGCTCAGACGGTCAGCAGCGAGTACAGCGACGTGCTGCCCGCGACGTACGTGCGCTGCGGCACCGCGAAGCTGCTGGCCGGCGACATCGAGGCATCCACCGCCTGCTACGCCGGGCCCTCCGCTGGGCGCGCACGGGCGGCGGACACCCCTACGCCCGGTACGCGCGCGAGCACCTCGCCCTCGTCCATGCGCTCGAGGAGCGCTACGCGGACGCCGCGGCCCTGATCGAGGGACCTTTCACGCGGAGCCCGACCGACACGGTGACCCGCCGTCTCGAGGCCCCCGGCCTGCTCGCCCGCGTCCTGCTCGCCCTGTCCGATCTCGACACCGACGAGGCCACCCGCCTCCTCGACTTCGTGGACGACGGGATCCGCGCGAGCGAATTCGGGTGGGTGGCGCTGCACGCCGGCGCCACCTCCGCGATCTTCGCCGGGGAGTCGTGGGACGCGATCCACAGCATCACCTCCGAGATCGTCGCGAGCGCGGAGCGCCACGGCCCCGGATCCCTCTCGGGCGCGACGCTCCGCGCGGACCTCGCGAGCCTGTACCAGGCGGTCGGCGACCTCCGCGCCGCCGAGCGCACGATGCTCACCCCGGGCCTGCTGCGCCGGCACAGCGGCGTCGTCACCTCGCTCGCCCGGCAGGCGCTGCTGCGGGGGCGTCCCGAGCAGGCCCTCAACGTCATGCTCGCGGGCGAGTCCGCCCGGCGCGAGCACATCCCCACCCGGCATCTGCCCTCGGGCGCGGTGGTCTTCGCGTCCGCCGAGCTGGCGGCATCCGGTGCCCTCTCCGAGAACACCCTTCGGTTGGCCGCGTCGTCCGTGGCACACCACCGCGCCTTCAGCGCCCTCGCGCAGGCGACGCCCGAGCTGCGCGAGGAGCTCCTGCCGCTCGTCGGCACGAGTGCCGACGAGGTGCCCCGGCCGTGGGAGTACCTCCCGCGCATCAAGCTGACGCGACGGGAGCGGGAGATGCTGGACGCGCTGGAGACCCACGCGACCCTGTCGGAGGTGGCATCCGCTCTGCACGTCTCGATCAACACCGCCAAGACGCACGTGCGGGCGCTCTACCGCAAGCTCGGTGCGCACTCCCGCGACGAGGCGCTGTGGCTGGGCAAGGAGTGACCGGCGCCGGGGTCAGCGCGCGGTGAGGCTGTCGATCAGCGACTCGACGCGGACGCGGATGTCGTCGCGGATGGCGCGGACGGCCGCGAGGTCCTGTCCGGCCGGGTCGTCCAGCTCCCAGTCCTCGTAGCGCTTGCCCGGGAAGATGGGGCACGCGTCGCCGCAACCCATGGTGATGACGGCGTCGGAGGTCTTCACCGCGTCGACGGTGAGGATCTTCGGCTGGTTGGCCGAGATGTCGATGCCCTCTTCGGCCATCGCCGCGATGGCCATCGGGTTGATCGTGTCCTTGGGCGCCGACCCCGCGGAAAGGACGTCGATGCGGTCGCCCGCGAGGTGCTGCAGGTAGCCGGCGGCCATCTGGGAACGGCCGGCGTTGTGGACGCACACGAAAAGCACGGTGGGGCGGGTCATCGGTTCTCCTTCGGGATCCCTCGAACGCTACGAGACGCAGGTGAACGGCTGCTGGCCGTCGTCACCGGGGCAGGACGCCGCCGACGTGGCGGATCGTCCGCCCGCGCTCGACGATGATGCCGACCGCCCCGACGACCCAGAGCGGGACCTGCGTGAGAAAGGCGATGCGGAAGGCGTCGAGCGAGTAGGTCTCGGGCGTGCCGGCGCCCTGCACGTCCATCGCGACGCCGATGAAGAGGATCGCCAGCAGCGCGGCCAGGAAGCCGCCGCCGTTCACGATGCCCGTCGCCGTGCTGAGGCGATGACTGGGCGTGAAGGTGCGAGCGTGGTCGAACGCGATCATCGACGCCGGCCCACCGGTCGACAGCGCGAACATGAGCACGATGAGGAGCCACACCGGCGCCTGACCCGGCCACGCCGCGACCGCGATCCAGGCGAGGGCCTGGAAGACCACCGTGGGGAGGACGAGCCACCGGGATCGGCGCTGCGGATGCCGGCTGGACAGGGCGCCGATGACCGGCCCGCAGACGATGCCGAAGAGGACGAGGGTGGTCATGACGAGGGACGCGGTCGCGGGGGCCAGGCCCTCGCCGGCCGTGAGGAACGGGAACCCCCACAGCAGCATGAACGCCGTCCCCGCGAAGGGCGTGGTGAAGTGCGACCAGAAGCCGAGGCGCGTCCCGGGGTGCGCCCACGTCTCGCGGAACCCCCGGCGCAGGTCCGCGGACGAGGTGACGACGCGGATGGCACCGGTCTGGGTGTCGACGGACGTGTCGACCGGGTCGTCGCGCCGCTCGGGTGGACGGTTGCGGATGATGGCGAAGGTCAGGACGGCGAAGAGCACCCCGAGCCCCGCGACGCTGCCGAACGTCACGCTCCACGTCGTCGCGTGCAGGAGCGCCGCCAGGGGAACGACCGCCACGATCTGGCCCAGCTGGCCGATGATGCCGGTGAGCTGTACGAGGATCGGCGCCCGCTGCGCGGGGAACCATGTCGCGATCACGCGCAGGACGCTGGGGAAGATCATCGCGTCGCCGGCGCCGATGAGGACACGGGCCAGGATGCCGATGCCCACGGCGTCCGCGAAGGCCATCACGAGCTGCCCGAGGGCCATCAAGACCATCCCGATGGCGATCATCGGGCGGGCGCCGAACCGGTCGAGCAGCAGCCCCACCGGGATCTGCATCGCGCCGTAGACGAACAGCTGGATCACGGCGAACATCGACAGCGCCGAGGCGTCCGCGCCGAAGCGCACCGCGGCGTCCACGCCGACCGCCGACAGCGACGTGCGGTTCACGATCGAGACGACGTACGCCAGCACGCCGACGATCCACAGGGTCCAGGTGCGCCACCCCGGCCGGTCGAGGCGCAGGGTGCCGGTCACGCTTCTCCTGAGGACGAGGGGAGGAATGCCTCGAGCGAGGCGCCCCTCCAGGCTATCGGCGACCCGGCGCAGCGGACGCGCCAGGACCGGCGGCCGCGCCGACGGGACGGAGTCGGGAGGGGTGGCATCCGGAGCCCCGACACGACGCGGGACGTGGTCGGCGACCGGTCGCGCGCACGGCAGAATGGTCCGATGGCCTCCGTGAGCCCCCACCTGCAGCCCGACCACGCCTGCCTCATCGTGCACGGCAGCGACACCCCCGGAATCATCGCCGCGG
>VGAV01000338.1 GCA_016870695.1 Actinomycetota bacterium
GCGCCGATGGGCTGCACGTGGACGTAGCCTGCGGCCTCGCCCAGGGCGAGCTCCTGCTCGACGACGCCCGCGGTGTCCGCGACCGGCGACGTGTTCGGCATCGCGAAGACGGTGGTGAAGCCGCCCGCCGCCGCCGCGCGGGATCCGGTGAGGACGGTCTCGGACGCCTCGTATCCCGGCTCGCGCAGGTGCACGTGCAGGTCGACCAGCCCGGGGAGGGCGACGAGACCGTCCGCGTCGACCACGGTGGCACCGGCCTGCGACAGGCCCGCACCGGTCTCGGCGATGACGCCGTCGCGGACGAGGAGGTCGGTGGCATCCCGGCCCTCGATGCGCGCCCCGCGGACCAGGATCGTCTGGGGGGTGGCGTGGCTCATCGAGCGTCCTCTCTCTCGGTCTCGGGTCGCTCGCCCGCCAGCAGCAGGTAGAGCACGGCCATCCGCACGGAGACACCGTTCGCGACCTGCTCGAGCACCGTCGAGCGCGGGGAATCGGCGGCTTCGGCGGAGATCTCCAGACCCCGGTTCATCGGACCGGGGTGCAGAACGATGCTACCGTCCGCGAGGGCGTCCAGTCGCCGCGCGTCGAGACCGTAGCGGCGCGAATACTCCCGTTCAGTCGGGAAATACGCGGCGGACATGCGCTCGAGCTGGATGCGGAGCATCATGAGCGCGTCGGGTCCGGCGGCGATCGCGTGGTCGAGGTCGTAGTCGATCTCGACAGGCCAGCCGCTGACGTCCTGCGGGACGAGGGTCGGCGGGGCCACCAGGGTGACCTGGGCGCCGAGGGTGTGCAGCAGCCACACGTTGGACCGGGCGACGCGCGAGTGCAGCACGTCCCCGACGATGGTGACCCGGATGCCGTCGAGGTCGCGGCCGCGGCTGTCGTCGCCGTACGTGCGCTTGCGGATGGTGAACGCGTCGAGCAGGGCCTGCGTGGGGTGCTCGTGCGTGCCGTCGCCGGCGTTGACGACGCCCGCGGTGATCCACCCGCTGGTGGCGAGGGTGCGCGGGGCGCCGGACGCGCCGTGGCGGATGACGACCGCGTCGGCCCCCATGGCCTGCAGGGTTTGCGCGGTGTCCTGCAGCGACTCCCCCTTGCTCACGCTGGAGCCCTTCGCCGAGAAATTGATGACATCGGCGCTCAGGCGCTTCGCGGCGGCCTCGAACGAGATGCGGGTGCGAGTCGAGTCCTCGAAGAAGAGGTTGACCACGGTCCTGCCCCGGAGCGTCGGGAGCTTCTTGACCTCGCGCCGCTGGGTGTCGGCCATGTCCTCGGCGACGTCGAGGATCTCGAGGGCGGCCGCGCGGGAGAGGTGCTGGGTGTCGAGGAGGTGGCGCATGACGGTCATCACCCCTCGATCGTGACGGACTCGGCGCCGTCGACCTCGGCCAGGCGGACGTTGACGCGCTCGTCCCGCGCGCTCGGCAGGTTCTTGCCGACGAAGTCCGGGCGGATCGGCAGCTCGCGGTGGCCGCGGTCGATGAGGGTGGCCAGACGCACCGCGGCGGGACGCCCGATGTCCTGCAGCGCGTCGAGCGCGGCGCGGATGCTGCGGCCCGAGAAGAGCACGTCGTCCACGAGGACGACGACCTTGCCGTCGATGCCGCCCGCGGGGATCTCTGTGCGGCGAGGGGCCCGCGTGGGGTTGCGGTGCAGGTCGTCGCGGTACATCGTCACGTCGAGCGCGCCGACGGGGACGGGCGCTCCGCCGAACTCCGCCAGCAACAGGGCGATGCGATCGGCGAGGGTGACCCCGCGGGTCGGGATGCCGAGGAGGACGAGTCCTTCCGGTCCCTTGTTGGACTCCAGGATCTCGTGCGAGATGCGCGTCAAAGCGCGGGCGATGTCGGCATCGTGCATGACGGTGCGCGTACTCATCCGCTGCTCCCTTCTCCGCCTCACGGGACGGGGTTAAAGGTTGCCGTGGTTCTGAACCAGCTTAGCGGGTACGGCCCCGCCGCCGTGCGCCGCCGCCGCGGCTCACCGCAGCCACGGGAGGAGATGCGCCGAACGGAGGGTGGATGCCACGGCATCCCTCCTCCCCTCCCGACATCTCCTCCCCCGGGCCTCAGCCCGCCTGCGCGGCTCACCGCAGCCACGGGAGGAGATGCGCCGAACGGAGGGTGGATGCCAAGGCATCCCTCCTCCCCTGCCGACATCTCCTCCCCCGGGCCTCAGCCCGCCTGCGTGAGGCTGGTGATGAGGTTGATCGCCACCGCCACCGCGAACGTTCCGTAGAAGTACGCCAGCAGCCCGTGCCCGAACGCGATCCGCCGCGACGGGGTGGAGGACTGGGTGACGCTGCTCGTGCTGTACGACATGCCGATGTTGAAGGCCGCGTAGGCGAAGTCGCTGTAGGACGGGTCCTCGTCCTGGTTGAAGTCGAAGCGGTGCCGGTCGTCGATGTAGTACATCCGCGCGTACTTGAACGCGAAGATCGTGTTGACGACCGCCCATGCCGCCACGACACCCACGACCGCGAGCAGGGCGGCCGCCGCACCCACGGCATCCCTCTGCTGGCTCCGGAGAAGGGCCAGCACGACGCCCACCATGCCGAGGAAGGTCGCGGCGATGATCAGCGCGTCGACGAGCCGGCGCGACTGCTCCTCGTGCGTCGCGAGTTCCCGGGTCTTCTCGGGATCGGCAGGCCAGGCCCGCCGCCACGCCCACGTCAGGAACACCGCCGCGGCCACGGCCCAGCCGATCAGCGGGGCGAGCTCCGGAACCCCGAGGAACAGCGGGACGAGCCCGACGATGATCCCGACGACGGCGGAGACGCCGGCTTTCGTGGCGATGTGCGACATGACGCCTCCTCGGTGACGAGGGGGCACGGTCGCACCACGCGGCGCCGGCGACGTACGGGCTTGACAGCGTCACCGCTGCTCACCGCGGCGAAGGGAGGAGATGCGGCGAAAGAAGGATGGATGCCACGGCATCCGCCCTCCCCTCCCGACATCTCCTCCGCCGGGCGTCAGCCGGCCGCGACCTCCGCGGGCGCCCGCGTCGAACGGATCGGGTGGCCCGTCGTCGTCAGGCAGCGGCCCGTGGCGAGGTCCCACTTCCAGTCGTGCAGCGAGCAGGTCAGGACGCCGTCCTCGATCTTGCCGGTCTTGGTCAGGTCCGCGCGCAGGTGCGGGCAGCGGCGCTGGACGGTCCAGCCGTCGATCTCGGCGTCCTCGGTCTGGTCCGACTGCTCCGCGTACCAGTTCTCGACGTACTCGATGCGGTCGCGCGACAGGCACTTGAGGAACGTCGTGAGGAACTCGTTGAACTTGCCCGAGCGTCCGACCCCGAACTGCATCGACAGGAAGATCGAATTGGACCAGTCGATCTCGTGGTCGCGGATGTTCGTCGACACGAGGTCCGCCGGGATCGTGTACCAGTAGATGCACTCCTCGCCGGCGTACTCGCGCAGCTTCGCCTTGGGGAAGTCCACGACCATGTCGAGCTCGCCGATGCGGAAGCGCACCATGCCGCCGACGCCGTTGCGGATCGTGCGGGCGCGGCGCAGCAGCGGCTCCCACCACTCCTTCAGCGCGGCGAGCATCTCGGCCGGCGGGATG
>VGAV01000339.1 GCA_016870695.1 Actinomycetota bacterium
TCGTCGGCGGTCTCCATCCATCCGCGGAAACCGACGCCCGTGGTCGCGACGACGATGTCGGGCGGGTCGTCCACGAGGGCCCGCGTGTGCGCGATGAGCTCGTCGTCGTCGACGTGCGGGACGATCGTCAGCGCAGGCGCCACGCGGACGCGGGCGCCGTGACGCTCGAGCGCGGCCGACAGCTCCCCCGACCGGCGGTCGACGGGGAGCAGCACGGTGCACCCGAGGAGCACCGTGCTGATCGTCCGCGCGGGCGTCGTCACCCCACGCCCTCGCTCTGGGCGACGACCGCGGGCAGCAGCAGCTCGGCGCGGGCGACCTCGCCGAACACCAGGACGGCGGGGTTGCGGAGGCCGTGAGCCGTGGCATCCGGGACCGCCCGCTCCATCGTGGAACGGATGGTGCGCTGCTGCGGCGTGTGCCCGTTCTCGATGAAGGCGACCGGCCGATCCGCCGGCGCACCCGCCGCCCGAGCCGCGTCGACGAAGCGGGCCAGGCCGCTCACGCCCATCAGGGCCACCACCGTGGCCGTGTCGTCCCGCAGGGCCGCCAGCGTCGCGGGGCTCGGGCTCTCCTGACCGTTCACAACGTGCAGAGTACCGGCGACACCGCGATGCGTGACCGGGATGCCGGCGCTCTCGGGCACCGCGATGGCGCTGCTGATCCCGGGGACGACCTCGACCGGCACACCGGCCGCCCGGCAGGCGATGACCTCCTCGCCGCCGCGGCCGTAGACGAAGGGGTCGCCGCCCTTCAGGCGCACGACGCGGAGGCCGCGAGACGCGCGATCGACGAGGATCGCGTTGATCTCGTCCTGCGGGACCGGGTGGTGGTGGGGGCGCTTGCCCACGTCGACGAGCTCCACGTCGTCGCCGAGCTCCGCCAGGACGCCGGTGGGACCGAGGCGGTCGTGCACGACCACGTCGGCCGCGGCGAGGAGCGCGCGACCGCGGACCGTCAGCAGGTCCACCGGGCCGGGGCCGCCGCCGACGAGGGCGACGCTCCCGACGAGCGGGCGGCGACGACGCCGCAGCGGCAGCCGTCCGGCGGCGAGACCGTCGGCGATCGCGTCGCGGACGGCGACGCTCCGGCGCGGGTCCGCCCCCGCGGTGGAGACGACGCCGACCAGCACGTCGTCGCTCGTCGTCTCGGCCGCGAGCCGCGCGGTGCCCTTGCCGCCGTGACCGGCGTTCACGCACCACACCCGGCGCGCCTCGGCGGCGTCGACGACGAGGGCGTCCACCGTGACCGATCCCGTGGCGGTGTGGCAGAACCAGGCGTCGTCCAGGTCGGAGGCGGTGAACGGTCGCGCCGCCCAGTCGATCGTCCCGGCGGCGGCGAGCGCCGCGAGCCCGCCGGTCACCTCCGGGGCGACGACGCGGATCCGCGCCCCGGAGGCCCGCAGCCGGGCGATGCGCCGCTCGGCGACGCGTCCGCCGCCCACGCACACCACGAGGCGGTCGGTGAGGTCCAGTCCGGCCAGAGCGATCATCGGGCGTCTCCTTCGATCTTGACGAACACGTCGCCGTCGGTCACGGCCACCGGGTGCGTGCGCACCGCGAGCGGCTCCTTGCCCTGCGTGTCGAGGCAGGCGCCGGTGCGCAGGTCGAACACCTGCTTGTACATGGGCGAGGCGACCGTGGGCGCGCCGTCGCGGTCGCCGACGATGCCGCGCGAGAGCACTGCCGCGCCGCTGAACGGGTCGACCTGGTCGGTGGCGAACAGGCGCCCGTCGTAGGTGCGGAACAGCGCGATCTGGCGGCCTCCGATGAGGGCGGCGGCCCCGCGCTCGACGAGGAGATCGTCGAGGCGGCAGACACGGACCCAGGCGGATGCCGCAGGGGACGCCGGCCGCGAGGGGGCGGCATCCGGGATCTCGCTCTCCTGCGGCAGGGCGGAGGGGGTGTCGTCGATCATCGTCATGAGCGCACCGCCAGAGTCGTGCCGCCGATGAGGACGGCACCGGAGGAGCGCTCCTCCGCCGTCGCGGGACGAGGCTGTCCGCGCTCGGCGACATAGGCGAGGGAAGGGTCGGCGACGTCGGGGGCGTTGACGAAGCTCTCGAAGCGCCGAAGCTTGTCGGGGTCGGCGAGGGTGGCCGCCCACTCGTCCTCGTAGGCGTCGACGTGCGAAGCCATCGCGCGGTCGAGGTCCTCCGCGATGCCGAGGCTGTCGTCGAACACCACGGCCTTGAGCGCCTCCAGGCCGCCCTCGTAGTCCTGCGCCCAGGGCGCGGTGCGCTGCAGCCGGTCGGCGGTGCGGATGTAGAACATCAGGAACCGGTCGATGGCCCTCAGCAGGCCCTCGTCGTCCAGGCCCTCCGCGAAGAGCTCCGCGTGGCGCGGCGTGAAGCCGCCGTTGCCGCCGACGTAGAGGTTCCAGCCGGCCTCGGTCGCGATCACGCCGATGTCCTTGCCGCGGGCCTCCGCGCACTCGCGCGCGCAGCCTGAGACGCCGAACTTGAGCTTGTGCGGGGAACGCAGGCCGCGGTACCGCAGCTCGAGCTGCACGGCCATGCCGACGGAGTCCTGCACGCCGTAGCGGCACCACGTCTGTCCGACGCACGACTTCACGGTGCGCAGCGACTTGCCGTACGCGTGCCCGGACTCGAAGCCGGCGTCGACGAGCCGGCGCCAGATGTCCGGCAGCTGCTCGAGCCGCGCGCCGAACATGTCGATGCGCTGGCCGCCGGTGATCTTCGTGTAGAGCCCGAAGTCTCGCGCCACCTCGCCGATGACGACGAGCCCCTCGGGCGTGATCTCCCCGCCCGGGATGCGCGGCACGACGCTGTAGCTGCCGTCGCGCTGGATGTTGGCCATGACGTGGTCGTTCGTGTCCTGCATCGTCGCGAGCTCGCCGTCGAGGACGTGCCCCGAGTAGAGGCTCGCGAGGATGCTCGCGAGCGCGGGCTTGCAGATGTCGCAGCCGCGGCCCGTGCCGAACCGCTGCACGATCGACGTGAACGTGCGCAGCTCCGAGACCCGGACCATGTCGAACAGCTGCGCGCGGGTGAAGGAGAAGTGCTCGCACAGCCCCGAGGAGACCTCCCGACCGGATGCCGCCAGCTCGGTCGCGACGAGCTTCTTCACGAGCGTGAAGCACGAGCCGCAGGCCGCGCCGGCCTTGGTGCACGCCTTCACCTCGGCGGCGTCCGCGCACTGGTGCTCGGTGACGGCGTCGCGGACGGTGCCGGCGGTGACGCCGTTGCAGGAGCAGACGATGGCGTCCGCCGGGAGCTCCCCCTGGGCGGCGGGCGCCAGATCGGCCGGCAGGAGGTAGGCGGCCGGGTCGCCGCCGAGCGCGCGCCCGACGAGCGGTCGGAGCGCCCCGTACGCCGACGCGTCGCCGACGAGGATGCCGCCGAGCAGCGTCTGCGCGTCGTCGCTGAGCACGAGCTTCTTGTAGACGCCGGAGACCGGGTCGGCGTACGTGACGTCGAGGGCGTTCGGCGTCTCGGCGAACGCGTCGCCGAAGCTCGCCACCTCGACACCCGACAGCTTGAGCTTCGCGGACGTGTCGAAGCCGTCGAACGCGGCCTCCCCGCCGAGGAGGCGG
>VGAV01000340.1 GCA_016870695.1 Actinomycetota bacterium
GACCTGGATGCCGCCCGTCGGATCGACGGGCAGTTCAACCGCTGGTTCCTCGACCCGCTGTTCCGCGGCGAGTACCCGGCCGACATCATCAAGGACTTCCGCGACACCGACGCCGAGGCCGTGGTGCGGTGGCAGGCCGCCGTGCAGCCGGGCGACCTGGACGTCATCTCGACCCCGATCGACACGCTGGGGGTCAACTACTACCACGGCGAATTCGTCGGCGGCACGCCCCCCGAGGTCGATCCGCCCGCCGGCGACGCCCCCACGCCCCGCCCCATCGGCAAGCCCTTCCCGGCGCACGAGGACCTCTACTGGCACGACCGCGGACTGCCGCGGACGAACATGGGCTGGGAGGTGCAGCCCGAGGGCCTCACCCGTCTGCTGGAGCGCGTCAGCGAGGAGTACTCGGCCGCCGCCGGCGTCGCCCTCTACGTCACCGAGAACGGTGCGTCCTACGACGACGAGCCCGTCGTGGACGAGGGCGAGACGCGGGTGCACGACGACGCGCGCCTCGAGTTCGTGCAGGCGCACCTCGCCGCGGTCCTGGATGCCGTCGATAAGGGCGTGGACGTCCGGGGCTACTTCTACTGGTCGCTGATGGACAACTTCGAGTGGGCCTGGGGCTACGCCAAGCGATTCGGGATCGTCTACGTCGACTACGAGACGCAGGAGCGCACGGTCAAGGACTCCGGCCGGGAGTACGCTCGCATCATCGCTGAGCGCGCGCTGGTGCCCGTACCTGCGCGGTAGGGCGTGCCCGAGGGAGGGCCCATGGAGGTCGCACCGGTGCGAGGTGCCGCAACCATCGAGGAGGTCGCGGCGCGGGCCGGGGTCTCGCGCTCCACCGTGTCGCGGGTGGTGAACGGCTCCACCGCGGTATCGCCTGCGGCGCTCGAGGCCGTCCAGCGGGCGATCGCGGAGCTCGACTACGTGCCCAACCGGGCGGCGCGCTCGCTCGCGAGTCGCCAGACCCGCGCGATCGCGCTGGTCATCCCGGAGCAGACGGACCGCTTCTTCGGCGACCCGTTCTTCGCCGCGATCGTCGCCGGCATCAGCGAGGTGATCGGCGCGTCCGACTACGTCGTCAACATGCTGATCGCCAGCGACGACGCGGACGGCAAGGCGGTCCGCTACCTGCGGAGCGGGAGCGTCGACGGGGCGATCGTCGCGTCGCACCACACGAGCGACACGTTCATGGAGCGGGTCGCCGACGTGGTCCCGGTCGTCTACGGCGGGCGGCCCGGTCGTCTGCGCCCGAGCGACTGGTTCGTCGACGTCGACAACGTCCACGGCGGGCGGACCGCGACGGAGTACCTCCTCGCCCGCGGCCACCGGCGGCTGGCCACCATCTGCGGGCCGTCCGACATGACGGCGTCGATCGACCGGCTCCAGGGCTTCCACGACGCCCTCGCAGCGGCGGGCCTCCGACCGGCGGCCGTCGAGGACGGCGACTTCACCGAGGAGGGCGGAGCGGATGCCATGCGGCGCATCCTCGCGGCGGGGGAGCCGCCCGAGGGGCTCTTCGTGGCAAGCGACCTCATGGCCCGCGGCGCCTACAGGGCGCTGCAGGAGCACGGCCTCGTCGCCGGCCGTGACATCGCGGTCATCGGCTTCGACGACTCATCGGCCGCGACCTCGATCACGCCCGCGCTGACCACGGTCCGGCAGCCCTCCCTCGCGCAGGGCCGCCACATGGCATCCGTCCTCCTGGACATCCTCGCCGGACGCCCCACCGCCCACCGCACCATCCTGCCGACCGAGATCGTCGAGCGCGCCTCCGCCTGACGCGTGCGCCGCCCCTCACCAGGGCAAGCGCTGCCGCGAGGACAGGGGATGCCACGGGGACAGGCCGCGACAGCGCCGATCGTCCTGTCCTCGACGCGCCGACTGTCCTCGTGACGCCGGGCTCCGTTCTTCTCAGCGCTGCGGCTGCTGGTACACGTCCGGGACGTCGTCGCCGTCGGCATCCACGTCCTCCGCCAGCGCGAGCTGCTTGTAGCGCCGGTTGCGCACGAGCAGCACGCTGGATGCGAGGACGGATGCCAGGAGCGACGCGGCCATGATCGCGATCTTGGCGTCGTCGGTGTGGACGGAGCCCTCCGGGAAGCTCAGTTCGGCGATCAGCAGCGACACGGTGAAGCCGATCCCGGCGAGCAGTCCGACCCCCGCGAGGTCGATCCACTTCAGCGCCGGGTCCAGCCGGACCTTCGTCACGAGCGTGAGCAGGCGCACGCCCAACAGGATGCCGAGGGGCTTGCCGAGCACGAGACCGGCGACGACGCCGATGGTGACGGGGTCGGTGATCGCCCGGACGAGGCCGTCGCCGCCACCGACGGAGACGCCCGCGGCGAAGAACGCGAAGAGGGGCACGGCGATGCCCGCCGACAGGGGGCGGAAGCGGTGCTCGAACTGCTCGGCGAGGTCCATACCGCGGTGCTCCGGCTGCCGGCGCGACGCGGCGACGGGGATGGTGAAGGCCAGCGCGACGCCGGCGATCGTCGCATGCACGCCCGAGGCGTGCAGGAACGCCCACGCCGCGAACCCGATCGGCAGCAGCACGACCCACGCGGCCCAGCCGTTCCGCGAGAACCATGCGCGACCGCGATGCGCGATGACGCCGTAGAGCACGACGATCACCGCGAAGACGGCCAGCGGAAGGAGGGAGATGTCGCTGGTGTAGAAGATCGCGATGATGGCGATCGCGATGAGGTCGTCCACCACGGCGAGGGTCAGCAAGAAGATGCGGAGCGGCCCGGGCAGGTGCGAGCCGACGATGGCGAGCACGGCCACCGCGAACGCGATGTCGGTCGCGGTGGGGATCGCCCAGCCCGCCAGGAGGCTCGGCTGGGTGTGCACGATCGCGACGTAGATGAGCGCCGGCACCGCGACGCCGGCGAAGGCAGCCGTGACGGGCACGATCGCCGTGTCGAGGCGGCGCAGGCTCCCCGAGACGATCTCGCGCTTGAGCTCGAGGCCGACCATGAAGAAGAAGACGGCGAGCAGGCCGTCCGCCGCCCAGGCGCCCAAGCTCAGCTCCAGGTGCCACGGCTCGTAGCCGACGCGGACGTCCCGCAGCGCGAAGTACGCGTCGGACGCGGGGGAGTTGGCCCAGACGATCGCGATGAGCGCGGCGACGACGAGCAGCATGCCGCCGACGGACTCCCGTCGCAGGAGCGTGGTGACGCGGTGGACCTCGGCGTAGCCGGGCCAGTGCGGAGCGCGGGCGGTGTCGTGGCTCATGAAGCCTCCAGAGGGGTCGGTCGATGAGATGTCGACCAGACTTCCCGACGCACCGGCATCCATCCTACCGGGGGTCCCCTGCCCACGCGCCCGGCGCCGTCGTGCGGAGATCCGGCCGACACGCCGCCTGCTCCCCTGTCTGGAGCGGCGTGTCGCCGGCCGAGTCCGCAGGACGGCTCCCGACGCGCCCCCCCCGCCCCCGGGGGCGGCGCGTCGGGAGGGGCGCCTCAGGCGGTCAGCACCCCCGCGGACTGCCCGACGACGAGGCGATCGCCGTCCCATCCGACCGGCATCGGGTCGGTGATCCCCCCGAC